>JAGHAK010000082.1 GCA_021161565.1 Elusimicrobiota bacterium
ATTGTGTGTGTCACTACATTTGCAATTTCGTCTCTTCCCTGTGCCTGCTCCGACGAGAAATGAATTGTGACCCTCTTGAAATTTGCCGAATTTCGCTCTTTTTGCTATTATTTTGGCGAACTTGGGTTAATACCCCCCAGAGTTTCAAAATCACCACCTCCAATTCTCTGTATAAAAGTAGCGTTGGTTATATCTGGGCTGACAAGGTAAGTAAATCTTTTAAAACTGCTCCATTTTCTTCTTTTGCCAGTATATTCTGGATAAATTAGAGAAAAACGGAAACTTTTGCCGTCGTGAAAAATAAAAATTCCTGCGTCGGCATCTTCCCCTTTTAGTATTTTTTTACCTTTTTCGTATTGGGCTTTTTTCCCGCTTCTTTCGGATAGTTCTTTGTTTACTTTGAATGAACAGACAACAAGTTTTTCCGATGGACTAAATCTTATTTCGCCAAGTTTACTCCCTTCGCTGAAATTTTCGGCGTCGTCCTCATAAAGGGGTTCTT
Source organism: Elusimicrobiota bacterium (assembly GCA_021161565.1). Lineage (GTDB taxonomy): Bacteria > CG03 > CG03 > CG03 > CG03 > JAGHAK01. Next base: position 503 of record JAGHAK010000082.1, read on the forward strand.
CAAGCGGCACAAACAGGCGGGTTGCGATTCTAAAAAAATGAACGAATTTTTCAATTTGAAAATCTCTGATTATTTCCTCAAGCAGATTTTTCGCCTCTTCTGACATTTTACATCAACATCCAATACATAAGAGGAATTTTGACAATAGAATTGTCAACAATTTCCAAACTTTTGCTTCCGACCAGAATACTGTAATCGGGAGAAACTTTTTTTGCCGTAAATTTAATCTGGCTTATGTCTTCTTTGCTAAAACCAACCTCAATTATAATTTTTCTTCCGTTCTTAAATTTCAAAATGAAATCCGCCCCGCCTTTGGATGAATCGTAATAAATCCGCGGATTATCGGAACCGAAATCTTTCGCGAAAAGCAAACTGCTATAATCTTCAAGCATTTTTCCCTTTAATTTTGCCGGCAATATTCCGTTTAAAATGGCCGCCCTGATAGATGGTGCAAGAAAAAGATATTTCATCGGCTTTTTAACCTGCTTGTATGTTCTGGTATAGGAGGGAATCTTCATAAGCAATTCGGATTTGACAAGGGTCTGAAGAAGTTTTCTCAAAGTGTCTATGTGAATGGATGCGCTGGCGCTCACATTGGTCAACTTAACCTGGTCGGAATCCGCCACAAGGGAAAGAATTATCGGTATTTTTGCTATTGTTTCGGCGTCAAAACTGCTAAGTTCAAGAATATCCTTTTCCACAACTTTATCAACCACGGTTTTTACTTTTTCAAACGCGAGAGTTCTGTTTCCTGTTTTTATGTTAAAGGGAAATGAACCGAATTCGAAATAATTGTTCAAAATGACTTCGGGCCTGGCGGGAAGTTGCGAAACAAATTTCACAAATTCAATTTCTTTCTTTCTTAAAAATGAAAAAACTTCCTTCGCGCTTCTGGAATAAAAAATTTTTTGGAAAATACGCGGCGGCTTTTTCTGGAATTTCCGGTATTTCAGCATTAGAAATTCTGTAAAATTGAGAGGTAAAACTTTTTTCGTTATTGCTCTTCTTGCCAGGTCCGGGCTCGCCCGCAAAAGCAATGCTGAGGAACCCGTGGCAATTACCAGAATATTTTTATGTCCTTTTGTCCTGTCGTAAAGCAGTTTCAAAAACAAAGCCCATTTTTTATCATAGTGTATTTCGTCAATCAGAATGAGCGTCTTTTCCTTTAGATTTTCAACAGACGCGCCGATATACTCCTCGTAAAAATTCAAAAACTCATTCAAGTCAGAATTTCTAAAAAACAAATTGTCGGCGCTTACATAGGTTTTATTTTTTATTTCGTTAAACAACTTGAATTCTTTCGCCTGCTTAAGGTAATTGCTCAAAAAATAAATTTGAGCAAGCAGAGTTGTTTTACCCACTCCCCTTATTCCCGGCAAAAGAACGATTTTTTCGTCAAATTCGCCATTCACCCACCGCAAAATAAACGATTTTAGTTCATGGAATACGAGACGGCAGGGATTTAAACTGTTCTCTTCATCGTAAATATAACCCTTCAGAAAAGAGGAAAGATTTCCATCCCAACTGACAAAATATTGCTTCATTTCTTTCATATTGCACTCCATTTAAATACCATTTTCTATCATAATCAATTAGGAAAGAAATGTCAAGAGCCCCTAATATTATTTTCCGACCGATTTTCAATTGCGATGATTATTTCTTTGCGGAGTTCTTTTAATCTTTCTTTCTCTTTAAACAGATAGTCCTCGCCCAGTTCTTTCTTTAATTTTTCCAGCGCTTCTATTGTCTTCTTTATTTTTTCAGGACTTGTAACTTCAAAATCCGCGATTCTTCTTAATGTGGAAGTAGGGAGAGTGCCATATTCAACAATATCTTCATTAAATGTTCTTAAAAAATTTTTGTAAGGAATAACTTCTTTAGCCTGCGTTTTTTCAAGCAGAAATTTAATGTTGTTTAATGCCTTTCTTTCAATACTCTGCTCTGAGGCTGGAACTTTTTTCTCCTTAAAAAGTTTTATTTCTCCATAAGCGTCCCAGAAATAATCGCTTAAATCAATTGCTCTTTCATCTTTCAAACATCTGATTCTGTCAATCGCATCTTCCATATCAACAATTTCAACATTCTTTTTCTCATAGTTCATTTTTCTTATGTAAAGATGCCCTTTTCTTATAAAAACAAACAATTCGTTTTCATCTCCTTTTTTTGAGACCTTAACTCTCATCGGACAGTTGTCAAGTTGTTTTATGATTTCAGGGTATTCTTTTTTCAATTTTTCGTATTCATTTAGAACTTTCACATAAAAACTTTCTTCTTCGGCATAATCAGGGTTTTGCTGCAATTTTTTATATAAGCCCGACGGGGTTGGTTCTTCATCAATATCAAAAATTTTTGAGTCCTCTCCAAGAGTATTGTGAATTAAAAACATTTTGTTTGCTGCGATTTCCCGGGATTTGACAAGTTCCGCGCCTTTTTCCGTCGGGAAAAAATTTACAATGCAAATCTCTTCGAAAACTCTTTTTCCTATGCGGTTTATTCTTCCAACCCTCTGAATGACGCGAACAGGGTTCCAGGGAATATCATAGTTTACAACCATTCCCGCCCTGTTCAAATTAACTCCTTCCGAAAGTTTGTCTGTCGTAAGAAGAATGTCGTAGTCATTTCTCTGCGTCTTGAAAGAAGCGTCAAAATTCTCGTTTAATTCGGACACTTTGTGTTTCGAAACAGTTCCGTAAATCGTCAAAACCCTGAAATGCTTTTCGAGAATCGGCTGCAGATATTTGACAGTGTCCGCATATTCGGAAAAAATTACAATTTTTCTTTCTGGCTCTCCTCTTAATGGTTTTTTGTTCAACTCTTCTTTTAAGTGCTCTATTAAACAATTTGCTTTCGGATCATTTTCAACAAGATTCAATTCAGAAAGTTCATCTAAAATTTTATCAAAAAGTTTTATGTCTGATTTTATGTCTTGTAAAAATTTTTCTTTTTGTTTGAATTTTAGTTCATAAATTCTATAATTTTTTGGATAAACATCTTCTTTGATTTTTTGGGCATATTCAATCAGTTTTTCTTCAATTTCGTCAACACCAAGTTGATAAATGTTTTCTATAAGGTCCCTGTCAAGTATAAATTTGCCTGATTTTTTTATAAATTCATCACAAATTTTTGTCACTCTTTTGAAATTCTCCAAACTTTTCTTAAATGCTCCAAAAGAACTCTCAAATCTTTTTACAAGCAGCCGTCTCATAAAATCATAAAGGTTTCTCTGCTGCATATACTGGCGATTGTCTTCCATTTTTAATTCTTTTTTTTCTATAAAATTTTCGCCTTTTTCATATTCAAAAGGATGATATATTGCGCCTTTAAAAAGCCCGCCAGAATCAGGGTCCGCAAAATATCTGCCAATAATTGTGTCGTAAAACTCTGACTGTTCTTTTTCAAGTTCAAAAAGCCATTCTATCGGGTCTTTTGTTTTTGTGAGCGTTTTTATTTCGTCTTTGAAATGCGGGTTTTTCTGCAAATCCAGACGATTTCGCCTGATTATAACAGGTTCAATTACATTTCTTATCTGTTTTGCTAAATATCTGGTTCTGTGTGAAACCTTTTTCAAATCAATTTCATCTTCTCCAAATAAACTTCTATAAAGATTCTGCGATTTCTGTCTTTTGTTAGAGTTCGTTGAGTTGTAATGCTTCTTTATAAAAGAAAGTTTATCAAAAATGCTTTTAAAAATACTGAACTTATCAACAAGATTGTTTTCTAATGTGATTGTGGATTTCTTTGGCGTAATGAATAATTTAAGAATTGACAAAATGTCCGCAGGGCGATTGTTAAACGGCGTTGCTGTAAGCAAAATCACTTTTTTGCCCCGGCAAATGTTTTTAAGTTGTTCATATGACTTTGTGTCCTGATTTCTGAACCTGTGCGCTTCGTCAACAATAACAAATTCTATATTTTTGTTCCTCTGGATATATTCCAGAAGTTCTCCATTTACAAGTTCTCCAACTGAACGCACATCCCAGTGGTTTAAGTCAAAATCATTAAGATATTTCTTCCAGCCATAGGTTTTGTTGTCATCTCCTATAATTCCCGGCGGACAGATAACAATGCCTCTCTGGCTCATCCTGCTTATCATCCTCGCAATGAGACAGGCAATAACTGTCTTTCCAAGACCCACAACATCAGCAAGAATAACGCCATTATTCTCATCTATTATTGAAATTGCCTGCTGAATCGCATCTATCTGATACTGATAGGGCTGGTATCCTTTTTCCTTCATCAAAAGTTTTATATTTTCATCATCTTCTTTTTTTTCTGATGTTAAAAGGTAATTCTTCAATACAAGCAGATACGCCTCAAAAGGAGAAATCTGTTTTACCAGTGTTTTGTTCTCTATTAAATCTATGAGTTTCTTCTTAAAATCTTCAAATTCGGTTATTTTTACTGCTCTCTCCCATAAATTATCAAAATAATCCTCTGCATCTTTAAAACCATAATCGCTTATTTCAACATTAAATTCGTTCTGCTTTACAATCCCTGCGCGGGTGAGGTTGCTGCTTCCTGTGATAAAAAGTTCTTTCCTTCCAACCTGCGTTTCTTCAAGTTTGAAAATGTAGATTTTTGAATGATTGGGTTCAAATGTTTTTCTTATTATAAGGCGGTCATTCTTTATCATCTCAATAAAAAATTTTATCTGTTCGTAAAATTCTTTGTTGTCAAAATCTTCTGTATTCAGAGATTTTATTATGGCATTAAAAAAGTTGTATGCTTTTTCTTCATCAGAAATTTTTACTTTATCTCCGTATTCAATCAACCCATAAATAGTTTTATCTACATTTAAACCAACAAGAACTTTTAAAACAACATTAGAATTGTTTTTTAATCCATCATATAATTCCCGAATTCCTGAAAAATAAAAAAATCCCACAAGAAACTTGAGTTCTTCGCTTTTCGAAATAAGGTCAAGCAACCTTTTTTTCAGGTTTTTCGTGGTATCATTTGTAATAAAACTGCTCATAGTTTAATTCCAATTTTTGGCTTTTGGCTCATTATAGCATAAAATCAACGCAGTAGTCGATGCTGGTTCTATGTTTTCGAAAGCAAATGAAACTCCGCAATGTCTTTATACTGCGCTCCTGTTGGTGAAAGGAAACTGTGTATAAAGAAAATTTTTTCGACGGGAAACAAAAATTTAAAATCGATTTTGAAAATCTCCTCCGGCAAAAACGGTGTTTTCAGACGGCAAACCGTAAAATGAGGAACAAACTTTCTCTTCTCCTCTCTTATTTTCATTTTTTTAAAAAGACGTTTCGAAATTTTTCCGGCAAGAGCGGAAAGTTCCAACGAGCCGTTTTCAATTCCCGCCCAAAGAACTCTCGGTCTTTTCGGCGGAAATGTGCCGAAATTTTTCAGGGCAATTCCAAAACGCTCGAATCTGCCGCAAATTTTTTCAAGAATTTCACAAACTTTCGGAACTTTATTTTCATCCAGCTCGCCTATAAATTTCAGCGTCAGATGTCCCGCATCCGGCTTTATAAATCTGCCATTTATCCCGCTTCTGTAAGGAGAAATCAGACTCAAAATATCGCCTGTAATTTTTTCGGGAATCTTAACGGCAACAAAACATCTCATATTTCCCATAGCCACTATTCACCATTCACTATTTACTATTTACTATTTTATGCTCTGGGGTGCGTCTTGTCGTAAACCTCTTTTAGTTTTCGCGGAGAAATGTGAGTGTAAATCTGCGTTGAGGAAATGCTCTCGTGCCCGAGAAGTTCCTGAACCGAACGCAGGTCGCATCCTCGCGAAAGAAGAACCGTCGCGAAAGTGTGCCTGATTGTGTGGGGACTCACTTTTTTGGAAATCGCCGTTTTGCGAATGTATTTCTCCACGATTTTTCTCACAGAGACATCGGAAATTCCGGTTCCGTTTTTGTTCAGAAAAAGCGCTTCGGGTTTCGGAGGCCTTTTTTCGAGATACTTTTCGAGAAAAGAAACCGCTGTGTCGGTTAGATAGCAAAATCTCTGCTTGCTTCTTTTCCCCATAACCTTTACGGAACCGCTCCAGAAATCGACATCGCCTATTTTCAATTTCACGAGTTCCCCGACTCTCATTCCTGTCGCATAGAGAACTTCCAGCATCGCCCTGTCCCGCAACCCCGAAACCCGCGAGACATCAGGCTGCCTCAAAAATTCGTTCATTTCGCTTTCCTCGAGAACCTCCGGAATTCTCTTGATTCTGTAAGGCGTCGAAACTCCCACAAAGGGATTTTCCTCGACAGCGCCATCTCTTACGAGAAATCTGTAAAAAGTTCTCAGGGAACTTAAAACCCGTCCTATCGAAACGGGCGAAATCTTTTTCCGCAGAATCGTGATAAAACTTCTGATATCTCTCCGTTCTGGTTTTTCCGCGGAAACACCGTGCCGCCCGGCGAAAGATAAGAAATTTTCCACATCTTTTATGTAAGCGCGCACTGTGTGAGCGGAATAGTTTCTCTCCACTTTCAGAAATGTCTCGAATTCCCGAACCGTTTTTGCGTCAATCATCCGGATTGTTTTTTATCCCCGACGGACTTTGCTCCGTCATCCGCCGATGGAAAAGCGGGGAAACTCACGACATATTTGCACCGCGGATAGTTCGGGCAGGCATAGAACGGGCCACGACGCCCCATTCTTAAAATCATCTGCCTGTTGCAGTTTTTGCAGTAAACTTTTTCCGGTTTTATTTCGCCTCTGTCGGTTATATACATTCTCCACACGCAGGCGGGCCAGTTGCTGCAATACAGGAGAGTTCCGTAGGGAGTCATCTTTTCCATCAAATTCGAACCGCACCAGGGACACTTTTTATCGGTTACTTTCTTCATCGGTTTTAGCGACTTCGACGCGCGCTCAAGCAGCCGGGAAAACTTCTCGTAAAACTGTTTCAGAACCTCGACATCATCGATTTTCGCGGCGGCAATTTTATCGAGTTTTTCCTCTATATCCGAAGTGAAATTGTAATCCGTGATGAGCGGAAAAAATTTGTCCATAACTTCCGTCACGACCTCGCCTATTTTCTGGGCAACGAGTTTGCGGCGGTCCCTTGCGATATATTTTCTGCGAAGAAGCGTCTCTATTATGGACGCGTATGTGGACGGCCTGCCTATCCCCTTCTCCTCCAGCACCTTTACGAGGGATGCGTCATTGAAAAAAGGCGGCGGCGTTGTCTGGTGGGTTGTCTCGTCTATCTTCGTCACATCCACCTTTTCGTTTTCGGCAAGAGAAGACAAAATTCCGTACTCGGTTTTGTTCTTTCCATTTTCTTCGAGACGGCCCGGAAAAAGAACGAGAAATCCGTCTTTTTCGATAAAACTCCTGTTCGACCTGAAAACAAATCCGTCCGCGGTCAGAGTCAGAGTTATATTTTTCGAAACCGCCGGAACCATCTGAGAGGCAAGAAAATCCCTCCAAATTAAATCATAGAGGAGAAACTGTTCCCGCGAAAGCGAATCTTTTATGGATTCCGGTTCAATATCCACATTTGTGGGTCTGATGGCTTCATGGGCCTCCTGCGAGTGGACCGCTTTTGTCCGATAATGCGGGGGCTTTGCCGGCAGAAAACCGGAACCGAATTTTTCCTTTATATACTTGCGCGCTTTTGCCTGCGCCGAGGGAGCGACCGCAACCGAATCCGTTCTCATATAAGTTATAAGCCCCATTCTCTTCCCGCCAGGGAGATCGACGCCTTCATAGAGTTGTTGGGCGACCATCATCGTTTTTCTCGCTGGAAACCCAAAATTCAGATTCGCCTGCTGCTGGAGAGCCGAGGTCGTAAACGGCCGAGGCGGAGATATCTTTTTTTCGGTCGATGCGATTTTCGAAATAACAAAATTGTTTTTATCGAGCGATTTCGCCTTATCTACAATTTCGCGGCTGAATATTTTTCCGTCTTTCAATTTTTGACCAGCGGCTTCGACGAGTTGCGCCTTGAATTCCGAATTTTCAACGGAAAAATAAGCTTCGACTTTCCAGTAATCTTCAGGTTTGAAATTTTTGATTTCCCGCGTTCTTTCGACAATCATTTTCAGCGCCACCGACTGAACGCGCCCGGCGGAAAGCCCCTTTGAAACATTTTTCCATAAAAGAGGGCTGATTTTGTATCCGACAATTCTGTCGAGGATTCTGCGAGCCTGATACGCCTTAACGAGATTCTCGTCGATTTTGCGAGGATTCTTGAACGATTCGGCTACCGCCTCTTTCGTGATTTCATGAAAAACCGTTCTTTTTATTTCATCATCGGCAACGCCAAGAACCGTCTTTATGTGCCAGGCGATTCCTTCGCCTTCCCTGTCGCCGTCGGTGGCGATATAAAGGGCATCGCTTTCCTTCCATTTCTTTTTGAGCAGACCTACGGTTTTTCTTTTCTTGGGTATGATTATATACTGAGGCTTGAAGTTTTTATTCAAATCCACGCCGAAACTGCTGACAGGAAGGTCTCTGATGTGTCCCATCGAGGAGACAATTTCGAACTCTTTGCCAAGAAAGTTCTTTATTGTTCTCGCTTTCGTCGGCGATTCAACAATAACAAGTTTTTTCATCCCCCACCAACCCTTTTAAAAGAAACTTTCGCTTTCGCTATTTTATAAAAACTTTTTCTTAACATTTAAAACTCCATTCCTACTCCTTCAAAATTGTCTGGGGGAGCATTATCTTTTTCTCACAAATTTCCCACCTGGAGCGTTTTCAATAAATCCATTTATTTCAAGATTTGTCAATAACCTGAATATTTTTCCCATCTCGAATTTCGTTAACGCTTTTATCTCGTCAAGCGAAACGGGCGACCAGCCAACCGCTTCGTAAATTTGTTTTTCTTCGCCCTGAAGTTCCTGTTTTGGCTTCTTGCGTTTCTTCTTTTTTTCCAACTCATCAAACCCCGCGAATTTCAGTTCCGTCATTATGTCCTCGATTGTTTCGCACAGTTTCGCCCCGTCCTTTATAAGAGCGTGACAGCCCCTGTAATTCGCGCTGAATATATCGCCGCAGACAACCCAAACATCCCTTCCCTCGTCGGCGGCGTATCCTGCGGTAATCAGGGCGCCTGATTTTTGCGGAGCCTCCGCAACCAGCACACCGCAGGAAATTCCGCTTATAATTCGGTTTCGCATCGGAAAATTCTTTTTGGAAGGGGGCGTCCCCATAGGCCATTCGCTCAAAATCGCGCCGTTCTCTTTTATTTCTTCAGCCAGACGCTTGTTCGCGGCTGGATAAATGACATCGCAACCCGAGCCCAAAACGGCTATCGTTTTGCCGCCGCTTTCAATAGCCGTTTTATGAGCGACAGTGTCTATTCCATAGGCGAGACCGCTCGCCACGGCGAAACCCCGCGCCGAAATTTCAGAGGCAAAATACTCGCAGGCTCGCCTGCCGTAGGATGAACTTTTCCTTGTGCCGACAATCGCGATTGTTCTTTCGCCGGCTGGCGGAATTTTTCCCGCAACCCTCAAAAAAAGAGGCGGAGTTTTCGTCTGCTTCAAAAGAACGGGATATTCATCCTCGTCTATGAAAACAGCCCGAACCGCGCTTTTCGACATCTGTCTTATTTCGTCGCGAAGTTTCTTTACCGGCTTTTTCAGATTTTCCGCCGCGCCGCCTATCACATTTTTCAATTCTTCGACATTTGTCCTTTCGATTTCAAAAGGGTCATCGTTAAATCTGTAAAGGGCGTAGAGGTGATTCTGCGTGATTTGACGGCCAAGCGAAAATTCAATCCATTTCCGTTTTTTATTCTCTTCCATCCTATATTTTTTTCGCAAACTGGATCTTTGTGTCGGGGGATTCCTTCCGTTTTTCGTTTTCCTTCAACGCCTTTTCAGCGGCAAGAGCGACTCCGACATCGCCGTCGTCGGCAAGTTTTTTCAGGATGCGCTGGGTGTCGGGTTTCCCTATCTGTCCGCAAGCCCACACAGCGGAAAGCCTCTGCCATCTGTCGTCGGATGAGGCCATTTTCGACAGCGTTTTTACCGCGGCGGCGGGCTTGTGTTTGTAAATAGCTTTCGCCGCGTTGGCTCTTACTCTGTTGTTCGGATGCTCGAGATACGGAGTTATGAATTTAACCGCATCCCGCGGTTTCGTTATCAGAACTTCGGCAAGTTCTATCATATCCGCCGTCAGGCGGGGTGCGGGATTTATATCCGTGAAAGCCCTGTTGGCATCGGCGAACTTTATGGAAAATTCTTCGGGCATATCTCCCACCGCGAGCAAATCGAGAAGAAATTTTGCCTTATCTTCGCCCAGTTGTTTTTTAACATTTTTCGCCTCGTTTTTCAGAATTCCTGCAAGCATAACCTTGCTTTTCAGATAATTGGCGTAAATCGCGCGGTTGTTTCTTTTCTTGAATTTATATTTGTAAAGAAGGTATAATCCCGCCGCAAGCGCGAGATTGAGAACAATGCTCGCAAAAATCCAGTCGGGAATTTTTTTTACCTCTTTCACAACCTCTCTTGTCCTGTATTCCGTCTTCGTCTTGTATTCCACTTTCTTAACAATTTTCGGACGCCGCGAGGCGGCTTCGGATGCGATATTGCGGGGCGAAAGAGCGGGCTGAGTCAGTTCCATTTTTTTCAGTTCTATTTTCTGCGGCGTTACCTTCGCCTTTTTCACTTTTTTCGTCGCCAGATAGAAATTTCTCACCTTCGAATCCGAAGGATTTACTTCATACGCTTTCTGGGCGTAGGTGCGCGCAGTGGCGTCATCTCCGCGGGAAAGGGCGTCTTCGCCGAGTTTCAGACAGATTTTCTGATAAAGCGCGGACGCCTTTTTGTCGCCGGGATTTTGTTTGATATAGGCGGAAATGAGTTCTTCGGCTTTTTTGAAATTTCCGCGCACATAAAACCCCGACGCTTTCATAAAATCGTTTGCGCAGAAAACAGCGCTCTCAAATAAAAAAATAAACAGAATAATTTCGGATTTTTTCCGTATCATTTTAAAATCAGGAAAATCTGTATCAGTATATAAACGATAATGGCGAAAAGCACCATCAGAAAAACCACAAGCCAGTCGATTTTCCGCGGTTTGTATTTTTTTTTCGCCACTTTTGAGATGTTATGAGCGAAACCCGCCGCGGACGGGAATCTGTCCTCTTTGGAAAGCGCTATCGCTTTCAGCATAATTCTCTCGAGTTTCGGGCTTATATTTTTGTTGTACGCCGACGGAGGGCGCGGATAGGAACGAATGTTCTGCCGGGCAAAGTTGAGTATCTGGTTGCGCAAATAGGGAAGTTGTCCCGTCAGCATCTGGTAAAAAATCACGCCGCTGGCAAAAATATCCGTATCGGTCGAAATGTCGCCGTTTATGCGCTGGGGCGGAGCATATTCGACTGTGCCGCCGACGGAAAGAAGGCTCTTCCATGCGATGTTTTTAGAGTTGACAGAATAGGCGAGGCCGAAGTCGATGATTTTTATCCGTCCGTTTTTGAGAAGCACTATATTTTCGGGTTTCAAATCCTGATGTATGACGCCTTTCGAATGGATGTAATCCACCGCGTCAAGAATCTGAATGATTATTCTTATGGCGCTGGGAATCGTAAGCCAGCGGTGTTTCTCTATGAATTCCGAAAGTGTCGGACCTTCGACATATTCCATCACCTGATAGGGAAAGGATTTTTCCCCCGGATGGTGGTATATTTTTATTATGTTCTTGTGGTTAAGCATAAGCCCTATTTCTTCCTCGTGTAGAAGCCTGCCGAGCGCGTCGGCGGAGCGGCGGTATTCATCTTTCAGAATTTTCAGAGCCAGAAGTTTTCTGTCTTTAAGGCGCACAGCCTTGTATATCATGGACATCCCGCCTTCTCTCGGCGCGCCGACAATCCTGTATGCCGAATCGACAATCGTTCCCAGTTTTATCATTCGCCCTTCTCGAGACGCTCTATCAGATACCGCGGAAGCCCCACGCGGGCCATATCCGACTGAACGCTTTTTATGTCGTATTCGACGCGATAAAGTTCGACGGTCATCTCGTCCGTATCGTAAATAACGCAGGCGCTTCTTTCGTCGCCGTCTCTGGGCTGACCGACGCTTCCGACATTTACGAGATATTTCGAACCATCCGCAATTTCGAGTTTTTTGCCGGGAATAAAAATCCCGAAATCCACAACCCCGCCTGTGGCCCTGAAATAAAGAGGCTGATGCGTGTGCCCGTCGAAAAGAATTCTTCTGTCCTGCTTTTTCATAGAAGGAATATAATCCGAAACGGTTCTGACATACTGGTCAATCGGGTCGGTGAGAGAACCGTGAACGACAATAAAACCGCTTCCGGCAAGTTTGTAATCAAGCCCGAGCAGATACGACTGCGATTCGTCCGTCAAAACGCTTTTCGTCCACTTTATCGCGGCGGCGGCGTGCTCGTTGAATTTCGAAATGTCTTCCAGCCCCAGCACAGCCCAGTCGTGGTTTCCGGCAACGCACATAATACCGTCGATACCGGCGATTTTTTTTATACATTCGTTGGGATGAGGGCCATATCCAACGATATCCCCGCAGCAGATGTATTTGTCCACCTTGCCATCCAAAAACGAAAGAACGGCTTCAAGAGCGGGAAGATTCGCGTGAACATCCGAAAAAATTCCAATTTTCATCCGTAAATCCCCCCTCTCGATCTCCCCCCTTCAAGGGGGGAGAAACAGTAGGGGGTATTTTCATTCCCCTTTGTGTCTGCCAAAGGCAGACATGAACGTTTCATTTTTCTCCTCCGCATTTATACCATTTTTTCACTTCTCGCTCCAGTTTTTGTATTTCTTTATCGCCTCGTAAATTTTCTCGGCGATGAGTTGCCTGTATTTCCTCTTCTTCAGCATTCTTCTGTCTTTTTTGTTTGTGAGAAAAGCCGTCTCGACAAGAATCGCAGGCATCCTCGCGCCTTTCAGAACATAAAAACCCGCCTGCTTTATTCTGCAGTGATTCTTCCCGAAAATGTCCGCCATCGAAGTTTTCAGAAACCCGCACGCTTCAGCGGACTCGTTCATAAATTCGTTGAGTTTCATTGACCACAAAATGGAATTTATATCTGTTTTGTAATGGCCTGGTTCCTCCATTTCGACCACGGCGTTTTCCGTATTGGCTACCGCCTGCGCCGCGCTGTCGCTGGCTCTGTCGCTTAAAAAATAAACCTCGAAACCGCGGGCTTGTTTTCTGAAACTGGCGTTTGCGTGAACCGAAACGAACAAATCCGCCTTCGCTCTGTTGGCGATTAGCGTTCTTGTGGCGAGAGGCAGAAAAATATCGGCTTTCCTGGTGAGAATCGCGTTGAAAGAGGGGTCTTTCCTGAGGAGTTTATAAAGTCGAAACCCGATGTCGAGAACGATATTTTTTTCCTTTGTCCCATCGATTGCCACAGCGCCGGGGTCCTTGCCTCCGTGACCGGGATCGATGACAATCGTGCGCACGCGTCTTTTGATTTTTTTGTATTTCGGCATCGCGCGGATTTCGGGAGACCTCTTTTTAGCGAACGCGGCTTGTTTCCCGTTTCCTATTTCAAGCGTCTTTTTCGAGAAATTCCATTTTACCTTCGATGAAACAAAACCCTGAAATGATTTTGTAAGAAGAAGTTCCAGCGGAATCCAGCTTCTGCCGTTTGAGAAAAAAGGCTCTTTCTTCAGGGAGCAGAGCCGTTTTTTAATGTAGATTTTTTTTGATTTGAGGAAAAGACGGATACTTTCGTTTTTCGCGTTTTTCAGACGGATGCATTTTTTTTTGGGAAGCCAATCCGCCTCCAGCGAAAAGATATTCGCGACATCCGATGTTCTCAAATAACCGAAACCGTTTCTTAGGAGCATTTGCGCCTCGCCCAATGGCAGCCCGTTTTCGAGAATTTCTATTCCGTATGTTTTCTGGGCGAAAACGGGCGCGGCGGCCGGGGCAAAGACGAAAAAGAAAAACGGAATAAGAAACAACCTATAAAACATCTTTTAGGTTAGAAAAATTCCCGCCTTTTTTCAAATTGACTTTTATCGGCACGGAGAGCGTTACGCAGTTTTCCATAATCTCTTTCGCTTTTTCCGCAAATCCGGAAGCCTCGGCAATAGGCGCTTCAAAGAGAAGTTCGTCATGAATCTGCAAAATCATCTTAGCCGAAAAACGACCGAGAATCGGAAAAATCTCCACCATCGCCTTCTTTATTATATCGGAAGATGTTCCCTGAACAGGCGTGTTTATCGCAAGCCTCGCGGAAGCGGAATTTCTGCCCCAGATGGGCCTTTTTCTTCTCATAAGCGTTTCGGAAAAACCCCGGCGGAAGGTCTCTTCGGTTATTTTGTCTATAAAATTTTTCACGCCCGGAAAATTTTTCCAGTAGTTCTTTATTATATCCGCGGCTTCTTTCTTGTCGATGCCGAGACCGCGGGCAAGCCCCCATGAGGACATCCCGTAAACGATGCCGAAATTCACCGTCTTGGCAACGCGGCGCATTTCCTTCGTTATTTCGTTTTTGCCGACGGCAAAAATCTGCGAGGCGGTGAAAGAATGAATGTCTTCGCCGCTTCGGAAAGCCTCGAGGAGCCGTTCGTCGGAACTGAAATGGGCGAGAACCCGCAAATCAATCTGCGAATAATCCGCCGAAATAAAAACCATCCCGTCCTCCGGGACAAAGGCGCTTCTTATTTCCGCGGCAAAATCGCCGCGGGCGGGAATGTTCTGGAGATTTGGAGAGGACGAAGAAAGCCTGCCTGTGGCGGTGCCGGTTGAATTGAAATTCGTGTGAAGTCTCCCGTCGGATGAAATCAGAGCGGGCAAAGCGTCGGCGTAAGTCGATTTCAGTTTCGTGAGATTGCGGTATCTTATGATTTCGCCGCATATCGGGTTGAGGTGGGCTATTTCCGAAAGAGCGGCTGAATCGACGGAACTTCCCGTTTTCGTCTTTTTGCCGGAAGGCAGTCCCAATTTTTCGTAGAGAATTCTCTGGAGTTGCTTCGGCGAATTTATGTTGAACTCCTCTCCTGCGGCGGCAAAAATTTTCTTCGCCAATATCTCCGCCTCTTCGCCCATGCGAGAAGAAATTTCATTCAGAACTTTTGCGTCAATCTTTATACCCCATATTTCCATCTGCGCCAAAACTTCGGCAAGAGGCAGTTCTATATTTTTATAAAGTTCGTAATTACCAGCCTCCGCCGTCTTTTTTTCCAAAACTTCCGCCAGCGCGAAGATGCGGGATGTCGCGCGAGCCTGTTCCTTGAAATCCGACGATGGCGGAATTTTCATTTTCATATGCTTCGAAAGCAACGAAAAAAAATCCTGATTTCTTGCCGAATCGAGAACATAACCCATAAGAGAAACATCTTTTATCGCGCAAAGAGGATGTCTTTTTTCCGAAATGAGAAGTTTGTGGAATTTTTTCGCATCATCCGTTACAACCGTCAGATCTTTGTTCGAAACAAAATCGAGGAAATCCCCCAGGGCGCTGCCGAAAAAACCCAGTTCCCCCTGGGAAGTTTCGGCAAAAAAGCATTTTTCGCCAGTCGCAATGAAAATCCCGTCAAATGCCGCCGACGAAGCGAATCTGACGCCGATCATTTTCTCTCCGGCGAAAGCGGAAATATTTTCGACAAATTCCGCATTTTCCGCCGGGGGCTGGTCTTCGCGAGGCGCCTGCGAAAAAAGAGACCTGAATTCCCATTTCAAAGCGATTTTTTTCAGAATATCCTCGGAAAAATCGTATTTCAAATCCTCGAGCCGCAAATCCATTTCGACATTTCTGTCAAGCCGCGCAAGGCGCAGAGAGAGAAAAACATCTTCCCTCGATTCCTCCAGTTTTTTTCTCGTCGAGGATGGAATTTCTTCAAGATTTTCGTATATCTTAATGATACTTCCGTATTTCGAAAGAAGCCGCGAGGCGGTTTTCGGACCTATGCCCCTCGCTCCGGGAATGTTGTCAGAGGAATCCCCTGCAAGAGCGAGATAATCCGCAAATGCCCGCGGCGGAACCCCGTAACGCGATCTCACTTTCTCGGCGTTTATAATTTCCTTTTTCATTTCATTGTAGACAAAAATGTCGTCGTCAACGATCTGCAGAATGTCCTTGTCGCCGGTGACAAGGTAAACCGAAACCTCCCCGCGGAATTTCTCGGCAATCGTCGCCGCGAGGTCGTCCGCCTCGAAACCTTCGCGCGAAATAACTTTTAGCCCCATATCCTGCGCTATTTCCCGCGACTTGGAAAGCTGGAAAACGAGCGCATCGTCGGCGGGCGGACGCGTGGCTTTGTACGGTTTGAAAAGTTTGTGTCGGAAAGTAGGCGCGGGAGTGTCAAAAAGAACCGCAATGTAATCGGGAGATTCCTTTTTCGCGATGCTAAAAACCATTCTCACAAAACCATAAAGAGCGCCCACAGGTTTACCTTCCGCTGTCGTAAGCGGCGGCAAGGCATGGTATGCTCTGTGAATATAATTGTTGCCGTCAATCACAAAAAGTTTCCTATTCATCTTCTCTTTTTATATCCGTTACAAATCTGTTTACGCTCCTCTTCAAAAAACTTTTTATTTTATGCCTGAAAACAAAAACCTCGTAGCCGAGAAGGACAAGAAGAATCAATGAGAAAACAACGCTCGAAAGTTTCAAATCGAAAGAGGCGGACGATTTCTTTTTTAGAACAAATCGGTTGAAAAGATAGACAATGCCGACGACAGCGATAAAAACGCCCACGATATCTCTGGATTTATACAAAATCAGCGTTGCCGAGGCGAGATTGGCGGCAAAGAGCCTCCCCAAACCCACCCATATCAGAATACCCGCAAATTCGCCGACAATCTGGAACATAAAGAAATTTTTGAATTTCATCCCCGTCATTCCGCAGAAAAGCATAATGAAAGGCCTTATTCCGAACATAACCGGCCGCAAAACAAAAACTTTTCTATAACCATACATTCCGAAATATTTTGAAATTTTTCTCATCCGCTGTTGCGGCACAAATTTTCTGACAAGTCCGAAACTCAGAATCCTTTTGCCGTAAAAAATCCCCGCCAGATACGGAACCATATCGCTAATAAAAACGGCAACCGCGCAGAAAATCAGCATGGGAACGAATTTTATTATCGCCTGTTTCGTCAAAACTCCCGCAGCGAGAAGAGTTATCTCCTCGGGAAGAGGAAATCCGAAGCCTGATAAAACAATCAGAAAAAAAACACCGATATAGATATAGGATGAAAAAAGCAAAAGAAAATTCAAAACAAAATTTTCGTTCATGCCGACGCCAGAGACCGGCTGAGAAACTTTCCGGTGTGCGATTTTCTTTCTCTTGAAACTTCTTCTGGCGTGCCCGATGCCACGAGAAAACCGCCCTTGTCCCCGCCTTCAGGCCCGAGGTCGATAATCCAGTCGGCAGTCTTTATCACTTCGAGGTTGTGCTCAATCACAATGACAGTATTTCCCTTCCCGACAAGGGAATGAAGAACCTTCAGCAGATTTTCAATATCGGCAAAATGAAGACCTGTTGTCGGTTCATCGAGAAAATAAAGAGTCCTTCCCGTTCCCATTTTCGAAAGTTCCCGCGAAAGTTTAACCCTCTGCGCCTCGCCGCCGGAAAGAGTCGTCGCAGACTGCCCGAGTTTCAGATAACCCAGCCCGACATCATCCAAAACTTTAAGTTTTCTCTGAATATGCTTATGGTGCTGGAAAAAAGACAATGCTTCTTTTACCGTCATTTCGAGAATTTCGTAAATATTTTTCCCCCTGTAAGTTACATCCAGCGTCTCTTCTTTATACCTTTTTCCTCCGCAGACATCACACTTCACATAAACATCGGGAAGAAAATTCATCTCGACTTTTATCACACCATCGCCTTTGCATGCGGGGCACCTGCCGCTTTTCACATTAAAACTGAACTGCCCCGCTTTGTAACCGCGCGCCTTTGCAAGAGACGCCTCGGCAAATACCCGCCTTATTTCATCCCACGCTTTTGTGTAAGTCGCGGGGTTCGAACGCGGCGTCCTTCCTATTGGGGACTGGTCTATTTCTATCGCTTTGTCTATTCTCTCCATTCCGAGAATTTCCTTGTGTCTGCCCGGAATCTCCTTTGAATGAGTCAGATGCTTCTTCAACGCTTTCATCAAAATTTCCTCAATCAGCGTGGATTTTCCCGAACCCGAAACTCCGGTCACGCAAACGAAAACGCCAAGAGGAATTTCGACATCTATGTTTTTCAGATTATACTGATTCGCGCCGACAATTTTCAGAAAACCGCGGGGTTTTCTTCTCGCTTTCTTCCCGGCGAACCCGCTTCTCGAAAGATACTTCGCGGTTAAAGATTTCTTGTTTTTGAGAAGTCGCCCGCGCGTTCCCGAAAAAACGACTTTTCCGCCGTTTCTTCCGGCGCCGGGTCCGAGTTCCACAACCCAGTCAGAGTTTCTGATAATCGTCTCCTCGTGTTCCACGACGCAAACGGTATTCCCGAGGTCGCGCAGGCGCACAAGGTTCCCGAGAAGACGGGCAATATCCCTCTGGTGAAGCCCTATTGTTGGCTCATCAAGAACATACAGAACGCCCGAAAGGCCGCTTCCTATCTGCGTGGCAAGACGTATTCTCTGCGCTTCGCCGCGGGAAAGCGTGTTTGTCGGCCGGGAAAGCGTGAGATAATCAAGCCCTACGCTCGAAATGAAATTCAACCGGGCTGTTATTTCCTTGAGAAGAGGAGCGGCAATCTTGACTTTCGCTCCGCTATACGAAAGTTTTCTGAAAAAACCCTTCGCTTCAGCCACCGACAATTCGCATATCTCGGCGATTGATTTTCCGTCAACAAGCACAGACAGCGCCTCCTTCTTCAGCCGCCGGCCTCCGCACTTCGGACAAACCTTTTTCCGCATATATTTGCGCATTATCTCTTCCCTTACAAAATCGGATTCCGTTTTGTCGAATCTTTCTTTTACCTGGTTAATCACGCCGATATACGGCGACCCGTAACCATCGAGGAACTCCCTTCCGAAGAGGATAAAATCCCTGTGTTTTTTCTGGAGTTTTTTCCATGGCACATTCAGGGATATTCTGTGAATGCGGCAAACCTCTTCAAGTTTTCCGTAGTAATAACCTCTTGCCGCGCCTTTCCACCGGTGGGTTCTCGTCGTTATCGGATCGAACCACGGAATAACCGCGCCATCGTCAATTGAAATTTCCCTGTTTATAACAAGGTCCTCATCTACGGAAAGAACCGTTCCCAAACCGGAACATTCTGGACAGGCGCCGTAGGGGCTGTTGAAAGAAAAAAGCCGCGGGGAAATCTCGCCGAAACTAATGTTGCATCTGGGGCAACTGTGATGAATGCTGTAGAGTTTTTTCGACCTTGCGGACAAAATTTCGCATTTTCCGTCGGCAAGGGAGAGAGCCGTATTCAGCGAATCCACAAGACGCGATTTTTCAAGTTCGAATTTATCGACAAGAACGGAAATGCTGTGCTTTCTGTTTTTGTTTAACTTTATATCCTCATCCAGCCCGTAGTCGTTGCCGTCAACTCTGACAGTCGCGAAACCCTGCCCCGAAAGCCTGTGGAAAAGCTCTCTGAATGCCCCTTTTTTCCCTGAGACGACCGGCGCGAGAACCTCTATAATTCTTCCGCCGAAAACGCTCATTATATCGGCTATTATTTCGTCGGGCGACTGTCCCTTTATCTGCCTGCCGCAGTTAGGGCAGTGCGGAACACCGACACGGGCAAAAAGCACGCGCAAAAAATCGTGGATTTCCGTCGTCGTGGCGACAATGGAACGCGGATTCGACGCGCCTCCTTTCTCCTCAATCG
>JAGHAK010000020.1 GCA_021161565.1 Elusimicrobiota bacterium
ATTTGAAGAAGTAAAAGAGATGGTTGATATAAGGGCTGAGATAATTTTGCATTTTAATCTGTCATTTTTATTTTTTCATTTTGATTTTTGATTTATACGCAATAATTTAATGCGTTACATATAGTATGAATAAAGCAGGCTAAAATTGCTTTCATACTGAAATTTTCCGCTTGTTTTTGAGCGGATTAATAACTATAATTTGGTGAAATTGCTTATCAGGAGGTATTAAAATGAAATTAGTTGACCTTTCCCAGCCTATCAGTCATTTGACTCCGCCCTGGCCGACTTACGAGCCGCTTCAGATTAAATTTTTCAAACGGCTCGCGCCCAACGGGGCGAATGGACAGTTGTTGACTCATTCCAATCACGTGGGTACCCATCTCGACGGGCCGCTTCATTTCTGCACTCATGGAAAAGACATTGCGTCTCTTCCGTTAAACGGTTATCTTTACGGGCCCGGAGTCGTGGTAGACCTTTCGGATATTGCCGAGGACTACGGAATTTACACATCGAAAGATATAGAGGAAAGGGTCGAGGTAAAAGAAGGCGACATTCTGATTATAAACACGGGCTACCATAAATATGCGTGGGACCAGAAAGATGCCGATGAAGTCAGATATATGGTAAGGCATCCGGGCCCAACGATGGAATTTGCCGATTGGTGCATAAAGAAAAAAATCAAATGGCTCGGAGTGGACTGCGGTTCCGCGGATCATCCTATGAACACGAAGATAAGGGACTGGATGCCGGGCGAGGCGAAAAAGAGCGACGAGTTCCTCAAAAAAAAGTACGGCAAGGGTCTCGACGATTTCTTTCCCCCCGACCATTATCAATTGATGCACATAAAACTTTTTCCTCTGGATATAATCCACGCGGAAAATCTCGGTGGCGAGATTGACACGATTCTCAACAAACGAACCACTATAGGTTGTTTCCCGTGGAAATTTGTCGGCGGGGAGTCCTGCATCTGCAGAATTGTGGCTTTTGAGGAATAGAAAATAGAATTAGAGGAGTCAGACAGAAATGAAAAGAGATTTGATTGAAGTTACAGATTTGTCGAAACGTCAGATTTTAGACCTTCTTTCTCTGACATTTAAAATAAAGAAAACCCCGCGGCGATTCTCGCAGTCGCTCAAAGGAAAGATTCTGGCTTTGATTTTTAAGAAACCTTCCACGAGAACCCGCGTTTCGTTTGAAGCTGGGATGATTCAACTCGGCGGTGCGGCAATTAATCTGAGTTCGAGCGGAATGCAGACATCCCGCGGCGAATCCGTGAAAGACACAGCAAAGACGCTGTCCGGCTATGTCGACGCGATAATGATAAGGACGACGAGCGACGAGGAAGTTTTCGAACTTGCGAGGGAAAGTTCCGTTCCCGTCATAAACGGTCTTTCGAAATCGTATCACCCCTGCCAGGCGCTGAGCGACATATTTACCGTGTGCGAGAAAAAGGGGCTGGACGAAAAATCTGTTTATGACTTCGATTGGAGTTCGGTAAAAATTGTTTTTGTCGGGGATTCCAATAATGTAAGCAGGTCTCTTGTGAATCTTTCGACGATTTTAAAATTCGAATTTGGTCTGATGTGTCCCGAAAGATTTCTTTTCGACAGGAGTTTTCTTGCGGAAGCGAAAAAGAAGAACCCGAATTTTCATTTTACATCCAGGATTGACAGAAAATACTTTTCGGACGCCGAATTTATTTACACGGATGTGTGGGCAAGCATGGGAGACGAGAAGGAAAGCGCCGCAAGGAGAAGAATTTTTTCGAAATATCAGGTGAATTCCCGCCTTGTGAATATGGCGGCGAAAAATGTTTCTGTGATGCATTGTCTGCCTGCGATGAGAGGGCAGGAAATAACCGATGAGGTTATGGATTCTGCGAAGTCAATTGTGTTTCAGCAGGCGGAAAACAGAATGCATTTCCAGAAGGCGCTTCTTTACCGGCTTCTCAAATGAAAAAAAAGTCGTCTCTCGCCCTGAATATTCAAGCGAAATTAAAGCGGATAAAAACCGCGAAGGTTCTTGTGGGGATTCCGTCCTACAACAACGAAAAAACGATTTTGAAGGTTCTAAAAACCGTCGAAACAGGTCTTGACAGATTTTTCCCGGATGTTTCCTGCACGATAATGGTTTCCGACGGCAATTCCGTCGATAAAACCCTCGACATAGCGTTTGACGATTTCAAGCCGAAACGCGTGAAGAAAATATGCACCACCTACCGCGGAATTTCGGGGAAAGGAATGGCTATCAGGGCTGTTATGGAAGCGGGGCGTATGCTTAATTCGGAAGTTCTTATGCTTTTCGATGCTGATTTAAGAAGCATAAAGCCGTGGTGGATAAGGGATGTCGGTCTGCCTCTTCTTAAAAGGAAGTTTGATTTCATTGCGCCTTTTTATGTCCGCCATCCAAGGGACGGGACCATAACGAATCTGATTACATATCCCTTGACTCGCGCTCTTTACGGGGTGAGGCTGCGCCAGCCTATCGGGGGCGATTTCGGAATGCGGGCTTCTCTCGTCAGATATTTTCTCGACTGGGCTTACTGGGACGCGGATGTTTCAAAGTTCGGCATAGATATATGGATGACGACGATTGCCGTGGCGGAATCGTTCAAAATTTCGCAGTGCTTTCTCGGCGTAAAGGAACACGACAGCCGTCAGCCGAGTCAGTTGGGTCCGATGTTCAGGGCGGTTTTGAGCACCTCATTCAAACTGATGGAAAGATATGTCCATAAATGGGAACGGTCTTCCGGAAGCGAGGATGTCGGTTTTGCAAATTCGCCTTTCGAGATTTCTCCGCCGAAGATGACGATTCAGTCGGATGATTATTTCGCGAAATTCGCTTCGTCCGCGCGAAATATGATGAAATTGTGGAAGAACATTTTGGCAGGCGACACTTACAGGAAAATCGTCTCCGCTGCCGAAAGAAAAGAATTCGATGGGAAACTCTGGGCGAGGGTTGTCTATGATTTTGCCTGCGTTTTTCACGAATGGGAGAGGGACAGATTCAAACTGATAGGTCTTATAACCCCATTTTATTATGCTCGCCTCGGTTCTTTTTTCGAAGAGTGCGAAAAGGAAGACCCTGACAGTGTTGTAGAGCGCCAGGCGGAAGATTTCGAGGAGGAGAAAAAATATCTCCTAAAAAACTGGAGATACTGATGGAAGAACAGAAGGAACTACTTTTCAAAGAGACAATCGCGCAGTTGCATCTTCGAAACAGAGTCATTTCGCAGATTCTCCAGATGATGGATATTACTCTCGCGAAAGACACCTTCCTCGAGAAAGTCGTTAAAATTCTCGAAGAGGCGATACACTGCCGGGTCCAGATTCTCATTGTGGAAAAAAGCACCGGCGAAATGCTTTTTTATCCCGCCACATCCGAAGACGATCTCACTGATGAAGATATGGAAAAGCGCGAATTTATCGCGAATGTTTATCACGAAATAGAAGCCAGTCCTGTGGCTGTGGAAAGGAACGGATTTATGTCGTTTCCGATAGGAGAAAAAAACGACCTGACGGGAATGATAGCGGCGTTCAGTTACGGTGAATCGGCGATTTTTCTTCCGCACGAGGTGAAACTTTTCAACGAAGTAGCCATCCTCATCAAGAAAATTCTCGAGAGCGCCGTTGTTATAGACGATATGAATGCTTCTCTGGTGAAAATGAAAAATCTTTTCGAACTGATAAAAGATCTGTCGAAGATAACTGATTTTGAAGTTCTTCTGTCGAGCGTGGTGAAAGAAACGACAAAAATTCTCGAATGCGAGGGGGCGTCAGTTCTTTTGCTGGACGAGAAAGAGGAAAATCTCCGCTTTGCCGCGGTTACGGGCGAGGCTTCGGAAAAACTAAAAGGTTATGTTTTTCCAAAGTCCGAGGGCATCGCCGGCTGGGTGCTTTCCCAGAAAAGAGAGGTCATCGTAAACGAAGTCGACAGGTCTGACCATTTCTCGTCGCGGACGGACGAGGTGGGGGGATACACCACGAGAAATCTTATGGCTGTTTCTCTCGGATGCGATCACAAGTCCATCGGCGTTATGGAGGCTGTCAACAAAATAAACGGAAAAGATTTTTCGTCTCAGGATTTGCTTTATTTCAGCATTCTCTCATCCGAAGTCGCTCACATAATAGAAAGGTCGCGGCTTTACAACGAATTGAACGACGCTTTTCTCAGCACAATCACCGCTCTGACTGACGCTGTGGAATTCGGCGCGCCGCTTACGGTGCAGCATTCGAAAAATATGAGCAAAAACGCTTTTGATATTGCCCGCGCTATGGGAATCGACGAAAAACACGCCGAAGACATTTCGGTGGCGGCTTTGCTTCACGATGTCGGCAAAATCGGTGTTCCCGATTCGATTCTGCAGAAGCAGGGACCTCTCGACGATAATGAATGGAAAATCGTGAAAAAACATCCCGAAATCGGCGCGAAGATTCTCCAGCCGATTAAAAAATTCGCGCAGGTGATTCCCGTCATAAAAAGTCATCACGAACGGTGGGACGGCACAGGATATCCCGACGGGCTTTCGGGGGAGCAAATTCCGATAGGTGCCCGGATTGTCGCGGTTTGCGACGCCTTCGACGCGATGATTTCGGAGCGCAACTACGGAAGGCGATATTCCGTTCAGGACGCCATCGAGGAGATAATCGCCAATTCGGGAAAGCAGTTCGACCCGAAAGTTGTGGAAGTTTCGATTCCGATTTTGAAAAAAGCGAGACAGAGAGAGGAAGAGTGAGCATATTCGGCGGTCGCTTCCGCGGCGGCGTTCATCCGCCGGAGATGAAGGAAACGGCTTCTTCCGAAATTGTTCGGTTTGAAGCGCCCGAAAAACTTTATATTCATCTTTTTCAGGGATTCGGAAGTCCTTCCAATCCTATTGTGAAAAAAGGAGACAGGGTTTTGAAAGGTTCTGTCATCGCAGAACCGTCTTCGAAATTTTCCGCTTTTTTACACAGTCCGGTCTCGGGAATTGTTGAGGGTATCGTCAAATGGCCTCATTCGTCGGGCAAAATGCTCGATGCCGTGGCGATTTCCAATGATTTCGAAAACAAATCCGAAATTCGCGGCGAGGCGAGAATTCACGACCAGCTGACTTCCCGCGCGATAACGGAAATCATAAGAAATTCAGGCATTGTAGGTCTTGGCGGCGCGGCGTTTCCGACAGACATAAAACTTTCGCCGCCGGTTGGCAAAAAAATAGATTTTCTGATCGTAAACGGCTGTGAATGCGAGCCGTATCTCACCTCCGACGACCGCCTTATGATAGAGCGGACGGACGAAATAGCAGAAGGAGCGAAAATCGCCGCGAGGGTCCTTTCCGCGCCCAATATAGTGTTTGCGGTGGAGGACAACAAAAGAGAGGCGATTGCCGAACTAAAGAAAAAAGAAGATTCGAGAATATCGGTTTCGATTCTGCCTACGAGGTATCCGCAGGGCGGCGAAAAGCAGTTGATTTTCGCGGTTTTGAAAAGAAAAGTTCCAGCCGGCGGCCTTCCCGCTGATGTGGGGTGTGTTGTGATAAATGTTCAGACGGCTTTTTCCATTTACAGGTCTGTTGTTTACGGCGTTCCTCTTTACGAAAGGGTTGTCACCCTTGGTGGTTTTTTCAGAAAGCCAGGGAATATTCTCGCGCCCATAGGCACAACCGTGGGCGACATCATAAACGCGCGCGGCGGCATTCCCGACGATGTCGATAAAATCGTTCTCGGCGGCGTTATGATGGGGGTCTCCGTTTCGGATTTGAGGATTCCAGTGGCGAAAGGCACTTCCGGAATTTTGCTGCTGAAAACCGAAAAGAAAAAAGAATTCAACTGCATCAGGTGTCTCAGATGTTCGGATGTCTGCCCGATGAATCTCACCCCGAGGCTTGCCTATTATCTCTATAAAAAAGGGGATGTTTACGATGGCGCGAAAAACTGCATCGAATGCGGAAGTTGCGCTTACATTTGTCCGGCGAGAATACCTCTTGTGCATTATCTGAAATGGGCAAAAGCGAAATAGTAGCGGGCGGATGATAAATGGAAGATGGCAGATGAAAGGTGAAAAAAACAGCAGTGCCTCCTCACGGCTGTGACAGGAATTGCGGTCTATAAATAGCAAGGAAGAAATTAACTGAATGGCTGGAAGAAAACCGAAAAAGTGCGCCATCTGCGGCAAGAAAATAAAAGGCGACGGTTTTGTTCTGAAAATTGTCTGCTATGTCGCTTTTGACGGTATCGAAATCAGGCCTGAGGATTTGAGCAAAGATATAAAAAAGCAGATAAGAGACGAGTTGAAAAAAATCAGGAAAATGTCAAAGAAGCGGCTGCAGGACGAAGTGGCAAAGTGGTGGGAGTTTTCCCTCTGTCAGACCTGCGCGGAGGAATACAGGAAAAACCCGCTGCGAGGAGCAAGAAGAGAAGGGACAATGTATGAAAAAGGTCGGAATGCAGATTTGTCGTCTGGCTGAAAGGACGGTTTTGAGAACAGGCGGATTCTGCTTTCTTTACAGAGTCGAAAATATAAATCAACTGGCGTCGGTGGTCGCGCGTTTCGGAAAATTTTATTGTCTCGGCAACGGTTCCAATGTCGTCATAAGCGACAGCGGCGTGTCTTTGCCTGTGATACGTCTTGCCGGCGATTTTGGGAAAATCCGGTTTGAGGGCAATAACGTCATTGCCGGCGCCGGAGTTCCGCTTTCCTTTCTGATTGCTGAATGTGCGAAAAGGTCTCTCGATGGCATCCAGAACCTTTTCGGAATTCCCGCCACGGTTGGAGGCGCGGTTTACAAAAACGCCGCGGCATTTGGCGTTTCCTTCGGGGAAAAAGTAAAATGGGCGAATGTTTTCAGGGCCGGCCGCCTGCGAAAGATATCGGGTGGAGAGATAGGATTTGGTTACAGAAAATCCTCTTTTCTGAAGTCGGATGTCATAACGGAAGTCTGCCTCGAATTGAAAGAAGAAAGGCGGGAGTTTATAGAGGCTGAAATGAGGAAAATAAAGTTGGAAAGAATCAAAAAAGGTTTCATCGCGGCCCATGGCACGGGTTGCGTGTTCGAAAATCCGAAGGGTTATTTTGCAGGGAAACTGATAGAGGAAATCGGCTGCGGAAGTTTGCGGCGCGGCGGCGTGTCGGTATCGGAAAATCACGCGAATGTCTTCTCGACATCCCGCTCTTTTTTGGCGAAGGATGTTTTTCTGCTTTCCGAGGAGATAAAAAAAAGGGTTTTTGACGCGTGGGGCGTTTTCCTGAAAAATCTGATAGAATTTTGGGGAAACCTTATATGAAAAAAATCAGAAAAGTTGCGGTTCTTGCGGGTGTGTGGGAGTCGGAAAGGGAAATATCTTTTAGAACCGCTTCGGCGGTTTGCGCCTCTCTCATCCGTCTTGGTTATGAAGCGAAAATAATAGATATCGGCAGGGGCAAAAAGGCGGAAAAAATTCAGGATTTTTCTCCCGATTTTTGTTTCATCGCCTGTCACGGGCGCCTCGGCGAGGATGGAACTCTTCAGGGATTTTTGAAGACGCTCGGAATACCGTTTGGCGGTTCGGGCATTCTCGCCTCGTCGGTGGGCATGGACAAGATAGTCTCGAAGGAAATTTTCGCCGTTCTGGGATTAAAGACGCCGCCAGGAATTTTTCTGAAAAAAACCGGGAAAATTCCACGGCTGAGGAGATTTATTCCTTTTGTCGCGAAGCCCTCGAGAGAAGGTTCCACCGTCGGGATGAGCATTGTCAGGAGCGTTCGGGGCATATCCGCCGCGATTGAGAAGGCTTTCAGGTATGATGACAGGATAATCGTGGAGAAATACATAGAAGGGAGAGAATTTACAGTGGGTTATCTCGCCGGGGCTGTTCTCCCCCCTCTTGAAATTGTGCCGAAAAACGAGTGCTATGATTACGAGTCGAAGTATGTTCGGGGAATGAGCGACCACATTGTCCCCGCGAAAATCGCCGCGAGAGAAACGAGGTTTCTCAAAAGTGCGACCCAAAAAATCTGCGAATTCTTGCGCGTCCGCGGCGCCGCGCGCGTGGACTTTCTGCGCTCGTCGGCAGGCGTTTATTATGTTCTTGAACTCAACACTATTCCCGGAATGACTCCGACAAGCCTTCTTCCCGAAGCCGCATCGGCGGTTGGAATCGATTTTGACGGCGTTGTGGAAAAGATAATTTCTGATTGCGAATGAGACGCAGAAGATTTAAAACCAGAAAAAATGGGATTCTGAAATTCGCGCTGTTTGCTCTTATTGTCTTTGCTGTTTTCACTCTTGGGCATTTTATTTACGGGTTTCTTCTTTCCTGGGACAAACTCAATGTCAGAAAAATAGAGGTCCGCGGGGCAAAAGTTTTAGGCCCAGATCGCGTGAAATCTTTCCTGAATCAGCGTGCGGGGAAAAACATCTTCACATACAAACTCGACGGAAAAAAAGTCGCGCGGGAAAAATGGATAAAAAAAGCGGAAATTGTGAGGGATTTTCCCGACAGAATTGTTGTAAAAATCAGAGAGCGAACGCCTCTGGCTGTTTTCGCGCGGCAGGGGAGGGAATTTGTTATTTCCGCCGATGGTTGGATCCTGGATAAAGCCTCTTTGGCGAAAAAAATTTACAAACTGCCCTTTTTTCCTGATTACGGCAAAATTTCCGCGGAAAAAAGGAAACAGGCGAGGGATTTTCTCAGGCATCTGCGCCGGGAAGAAGTCGATTTTTACAGGAGCGCGAAGAAGTTTTCGTATTCCGGAGATTCCCTCAAAATGATTCTGGACGGGTTCACGGTTTATTTCGGCAAAATTTCTCCGGATCTGGCAAATTCGAAAATTCAGGCGGTAAAAAAAATTATTGCGGATGCAGGGAAAAAGGGTGTCGGGATCGAGTATCTCGATTTGCGACCATTTACAAGAAAAACGCAAAGTGCTATTATTAAAACTAAAAAATTACCGAAGGGAAGTTTGAAAAAGGAAAATGGCATCTGAAATTCTTCAGGCTGGTCTTGAGATAGGTTCTTCTCATATTAAGTGTGTCATAGGGAAAGTGTCGGGTGAGACAATCAGAGTCCTTGGCGCTTCTTCCACGAGGTGCAAGGGTATTCAGGACGGCAATGTCGTTAATATTGCGAAGACAATCGAGGCGATTAGGGAAGTTGTTGGAATGTCCGAAGAGCAGGCGAAGCAGAACATAAATTATGTGAATCTCGGGCTTCACGGGCTGCACATCCAGTCGCAAAACCATATCGGCGCGATAGGAATTGTCTCGCAGGACAGGGAAATAGGCGTCCATGACATTCGTCAGGTTCTGGAATCGGCGCGTGGTTCGAGTCATTACACAATGGGAACGCAGATAATACACACGATTCCGCAGGAATACATTGTCGATAATCAGCGCGGCGTTGTCGATCCTCAGGGAATGGTCGCGAATCATTTGAAAGTAAATGTCCACATCGTCACGGCGCTCACCTCCGCCATAATAAATCTCAGAAGATGCGTGGAGAAGGCGGGTTTCGGAATAAATCATTTGATTTTGGCGTCGCTGGCGGCGTCCGATGTTATTTTGCTTGACGAGGAAAGGGACATAGGATGTATTCTCATCGACTTCGGCGGGCGGTTGTGCGAAGTCAGTTATTATTCTTCCGGGGCGATTCGGGGATTCGCGGCGTTCTCCAACGCCAGCGACAACATTACGGGCGACCTTGCTTATTTTTTCAAAACTTCCCATGAAGAAGCCGCGAGAATAAAAGAGGATTTCGGGTTTGCGACTCCAGCCCATATTCCGAAAGAGGGCAAGGTAACCATAACGAAGATCGACGGCAGAACGAGAGAGGAAGTTCCGATAAAGGCGGTTTCGAAGGCGATAAACGACAGGCTTGAAGACATATTCGAAAGAGTCAACGCGCAGATTGCGAAGTTTGTCGGAAGGCCGGAGATGATAGCCAGTTGCGTGGTCACCGGCGGCGGCGCGAAACTTCCGGGCATCGCGGAGTTTTTTCAGGAAAGAACGGGGATTATCACCCGTCTCGGGCTTGTGAGAAACTGCATAGGAGACGATGAAGTTGTAAACGACCCCGCCTATACCGCGGCAATAGGGCTTTTGAAATACGACATAACAAAGGAAGCCCCCACGCTCGGCGGCAAAAGCGGCCACCGGAGAAAAGGGCTTATCGAGTGGCTGAGAAAAATTTTTTAATATTTTTCGAGGAGGAGAAGTGAGAACGAACAAGTTTCTTGGAAAAGATTGGATTGACGCGGAATTGGATTTCACAAAAGAGGAGTGGGAAACGCTGATTGAAGTCGGTCTCGAACTGAAAAAACGGCATGCGATGAATCAGGACCAGACTGAAATTTTGAAAGGAAAAACGCTTTTTACGATGTTTTTTAATCAGTCCCTTCGGACGAGAAGCACATTCGCCGCAGGCATTCAGCAGCTCGGAGGTTTTCATGTCGACCTCGAACCGGGAAAGACCTACACTCCCGCGCGGGAAGGTTTTGATATTCCGTATAAAACAGAGAGAATTGCAGATGTTTCGAGAATGCTCAACAGGGTGGGAGATGCGATAGCCATAAGGATGTATGGTCCGCCGGCTTACTGGATTTACGGATTTGCCAATTCCACAATCAAGGAATTCGCCCAGTATGCCGAAATTCCGATAATAAATATGGAATGCGACAAGTATCATCCCACGCAGGCTCTCGCCGACCTGATTACGATAAAGGAGAAATTCGGCACATTCAAGGGAATCAATCTTACGATGTCGTGGGCGTATTCGGGTTCTATCGAAAAGCCACGGGCTGTGCCGCAGAGTGTGGTTCTCGCCGCCGCGAAAATGGGAATGAATGTGACGCTCGCTCATCCTAAAGGTTTTGAACTCGACCCCGAAGTGATTGCGGCCTGCGAAAAGTTCTCCGCCGAAACTGACGGGTCTTTCAGAATTACAAATGATTTCGACGAAGGTTTCAAAGGCGCGCATATTGTCTATCCCAAGTCATGGGGCTCCGTTTACTGTTTCAATTACACAGACAAAACAGGAAAAACCGTCAAGAAACAGGATTTGGAAAAGGCTGAGAAAGTCAACAACGAGAACAAAAACTGGAGAACGACAAAAAAGCAAATGGAACTCGTCGACAAGCATGGGATTTATATGCACTGTCTTCCCGCAGACAGGGGCCAGGAAGTGGATGACGATGTTATTGACGGTGAGAGGTCTGTCGTGATTGACGAAGCGGAAAACCGTCTCCACGCCCACAAAGCGATTATGGCGATGATTATGGGCGGCAGACTATAAAATGCAAAAATCAAAAATCAAGAGGATAAAGAGGGGGATAATATGGCTAAGTCTGAACTTTTTGGAAAAGATTTAATCTGTTCCCAGGATTGGAGAAGGCCGGAACTCGACGAAATTCTGGAACTGGCGAAAAAGATGAAGGAAAAAAGATTTTCGCCGGAATACACCAGCCTTCTAAAGGACAGAACATTTTTTATGTTTTTTTACAATCCTTCCGTGAGGACTCGTCAGAGTTTCGAATGCGCCGCAACGGAACTCGGCGGCCACGCCCAGTTTCTTGAGCCCAAAACGATGAGATTGAAAACGGCCAAAAGCGCGGGCGAAACCACGGAAGACGCCGCCAAGGTTATGAGCAGATATGCTTGCGGGCTGGGAATCAGAATTCTCGAGGATAAAATTTCCGCATACGGTCAGGGCGACGCGCTTCTGCGCGAATACGCAAAATATGCGTCGATTCCCGTTGTCAGCATGGCTCACGACAAGTTTCATCCCTGTCAGGGTCTGGCCGACATAATGGGAATTGAGGAACATCTCGGCGAGGATTTGAAAGGCAAAAAAATTTTGATAACCTGGGCGCACGGGGCGCTTGCGAGAAGTTTATGCAGCGTGCAGGAAGCAGCTCTTTTGGCTTCGAGATACGGGATGGATGTGACGATCGCTCATCCGGAAGGTTACGACCTTGACGCGGAAGTTATGGATGTTGTCGGAAAGAACTGCGCTGAAAACGGAGCGAAATTCGAAATTACCAACGATGTGAAAGAAGGATACAGGGGGGCTCATGTTGTGTATTCCAGAAACTGGATGAGTCCGAATGCCTATCACGGCGGTGAATTCCACAAACAGGAAGAAATAGAAAAGGCGCTTCGGTATACAGATTGGATTTGCGATGCCGAAAAAATGAAGCTTTCCGAAAACGCTCTTTTTACTCATCCTATGCCCATAGACAGAGGGCATGAGGTGACAGATGAAGTTGCTTCAGGTCCGCGCTCTATAATTTATGATGTTGCGGAAAACCGCCTTCATGTCCAGAAAGCGATAATGGCTCTGACAATGAGCGAGAAATTGAATAAGTAAGGGAGGAAAAATGTCAAAAGTTGCTGTTGTTGCGGTCGGCGGTAATTCGCTGATAAAGGATAAAGAACATCAGGCGGTTCCCGACCAGTATATGGCTGCTGTCGAAACAATGAAGCACATCGCGACAATGATTCAGAGCGGCTGGGATGTTGTCGTTACCCATGGCAATGGTCCGCAGGTCGGTTTTATTCTTCTGAGAAGCGAAGCGGGGAAAAAAGTTTTCGGGCTTCACACTGTTCCGCTTGATTCCTGCGGCGCCGACACACAGGGAGCGATTGGATACAATTTCCAGCAGGCTCTTTCCAACGAATTCAGGCGCAGAGGGGTCAATAAATCGGTTGCCACTGTTGTCACGAGAGTTCTTGTTGACAAAGACGATCCCGCATTTCAAAATCCGACAAAACCTATAGGGCCTTTTCTCGAAAAAGAAGAAGCGATGATGAGAAAGGAGAAAGAAGGTTGGAATGTGATGGAAGACGCCGGTCGCGGCTGGCGCAGAGTCGTTCCCTCTCCGGACCCGAAGTCCATACTTGAAGAAAAAGCAATTGAAACTCTTGTCAGGGGAGGTTTTGTCGTTATAGCGGTCGGCGGCGGCGGCATTCCCGTGATAGAGGTCAAGAAAAAAAATATCATAAAGGGCTGCGCAGCGGTGATTGACAAGGATTTTGCTTCATCGCTTCTCGCCTCCAACATAAATGCGGATTTGTTTTTGATATCCACGGCGGTCGAGAAAGTTTGTCTCAATTTCGGCTCGCCTGATGAGAAAAAAATTGATAAAATGACTCTTTCGGAAGCGAAGAAATATAAGGAAGAAGGGCATTTTAAAAAGGGCAGTATGCTTCCCAAGATTGAAGCGGTGATAAGGTTCCTTGAAAAAGGCGGTAAGCAGGCGCTTATTACCTGCCCGGAGAAGATAGAAGAAGCCCTTGCCGGAAAAACGGGAACCTGGATTGTTTCCGAAAATTTGCGGGCGTAGTTCAGTTGGCTAGAACGCAACCTTGCCAAGGTTGAGGTCGTGGGTTCGAACCCCATCGCCCGCTTTATTGCTTTGCAGGGTTCGAAGCCGACCCGAGCGCATCCTTAACGGATGAAAAGCGAAGCGTCAGCGAGGGCGGCAGGCTTCGGCGGGTGCCGGTCGCGATGAATAAAGAGCGACGACCGAGCCCAAAGGGCGAGGGAAAGGCACGGGCGCGAGGCGGTGAGCGCCCCGGGTCCGAAGGACAGTGGCTACGACGGGGGAGAAGGAACCCCATCGCCCGCTTTATTAAGCGAATAGAGAATAGCGAATAGAGGCGAGAGATTAGAGATTAGAGGTTGGGAGAAAACTGGAGGTAAAATGTTTCTTCAGGATGTGGTTTCGGAAAAGACGATAATTACTGATTTGGAAGTCGCAGACAAAGAGGAAGTTTTGAAGAAGATGACAGAAGTTCTCGATTCCGCCGGCGTTCTTTCCGACAGGAATAAGTTTTATGATTCCGTTATAGAACGAGAAAGCCTCGAATCCACCGCAATCGGCGATGGTATCGCGATTCCGCACGCCAAAGGCGATTTTGTGAAAAAGATTTTTTGCTGTTTCGCCCGGCTAAAAAACGCCGTTGATTTTAATTCCCTCGACGGGAATCCCGTAAAAATGGTTTTTCTTGTCGCCGCGCCCGCGGATATGAACAGAGAATACATACAAATCGTCGCCAAAGCCGCGCGACTCTTGAAGAGCGGCGTTATGAGAGAACATCTTCACAACGCGGCAACGCCGAAAGATGTTCTCGCGATTTTCAGCGATTTCGATAAAATTCTCCAGCAGTCCCTTTCCGTCAAAACAAAGGAAGGCAGGGTGATTCACAAAGATATGTGAAAATGCGAAGACAAAATTGGAAGATTCGGTAGTAAGAAAGAGGGAACTGGAAGAAGTCGATTTCCTGCTTGAAAGATCTTTTGAGGAAGACGCCGTTTTCAATGATATAACCTCGCTGGCGCTTGTTTCGGGAAAAAGAATAAAATCCGCGATAATCACCCGCCAGACTTGCGTGGTGGCGGGCGTTGCTTTTCTTCCAGCCATTTTCGGAAAACGGGATAAAAAAATTTCCGTAAAAATTTTAAAAAAGGATGGTTCAGTCGCGAGGAAAAACTCGGTTATTTGCGAAATTACCGGCGATGCCGCATCCATTTTCTCGGTGGAGAGAATCGCGCTGAATCTGATAGGGTTTCTTTCGGGAATCGCCACAAAGACCCGTCGGCTGAGGAAAATAGCCGAAGCGAATTGGAAAAAGGGAAGAATCCCCGCGATTCTGGACACCAGAAAAACCGTTCCGGGTTTGAGATATCTTTCGAAATACGCCGTCCGCTGCGGCGGAGGGAAGAATCACAGGTTTGACCTCGCGGAAAGAGCAATGATCAAAGACAGTCACAAAGCGGTTTCCGGGATAAATTCCGCCGTTTGCAAGACGCCGTCGGGAGAAGTCATTTTCGAAGCGGACAACGAAAAAGAAGCGGAAAAAATTTTGAGGATAAAACCTTTTGTCATTCTTTGCGACAATTTTTCTCCAGCGCGTCTGAAGAAAGTTGTAAGAATGAGAAACAAAATTTCCCCCGGCACGCTGATAGAAATTTCAGGAGGCGTAGACGAGAGGACAATCGCGAAATACAAAAATATTCCTATCGACAGGATTTCATCCGGTTCGATTACGCACTCGGCCGGCTTTATTGATTTTTCTCTTGAAGTCAGAAAAGCGAAGAGCGAATAGGATATTGGGAGAGGATATAGATGGAATTTCCCAAAAGAAAAATCGGGGATATTTTCTTTGATATTTTTCGTTCGAATGATTTTTATTTCGAAGAGGAATGCGATTCTACGCAGAAGAAGATAAGGGATAGAATAATACGGAATAAACCTGCGCTGTTTATGTGTTCGCGGCAGACGGCGGGTTACGGCAGGTTCGCTCGGAGGTTCTTTTCCCCGCCGGGCGGACTTTGGTTTTCTGTTTATATTCCTGCGAGTAGAATTCCCGAAAATTTGCCGTTTGCGTTATCCGAAGGAATAGGAAAATCGCTAAGTGAAAAATACGCGATAGCGCTTCGGACAAAAAAACCGAATGACATTGTCGCGTTCAACGGAAGAAAACTTGCGGGTTTTCTGGTGACAAGATTTTTTCAGGGCGTCGAAATGTCGGGTTTTATCGTCGGTGTGGGAATGAATGTAAATAACAAGACGGAATTTGAGGGATTTTCGGCGGTTTCTCTTAAAGAACTTGTCGGAAAATCCGTGCCTCTTGAAGAAGTATTTTTTATTTGCTTGAAAGTAATAAAAGAAAATTCGGCGGTCTCGAACCCCGCCCTTCCTTGAATTTTAAGGCGGGATGCTGGAGTGGTTTATCAGGCCTGTCTCGAAAACAGGTGCCCTGCTTAGCGGGGCCGTAGGTTCGAATCCTACTCCCGCCGTTGTTTATAATGGAATGGCGGGGCGAATCCCTGCCTGCCGGCAGGCAGGCTCCCACCTCCATTGTTAGGGAAGTCCCGCAAAGAATTGAAAAATTTGAAAAAAATTGTAAAATTAAAGAAATTTCTTGAATTGGAGGAGTAATGAAAGTTACTGTTGATGAAAATCTTTGCACCGGCTGCAGTCTGTGCGAGCAGACCTGTTCCGAAGTTTTTGAAGTTGTCGACGGAGTCGCCAAAGTGAAAGTCGCTGTTGTTCCGTCTCATCTCGAAGAGCAGGCGAAAGAAGCGGCAGAAAACTGCCCTGTGGAAGCGATTTCCGTAAGCGAATAAAAAGATTTTGCGCGACTGGCTGGGGACTGACCTCGACGGTATTGTCGCCGACACAGATCCCGTTTTCCGAAAATACATAGCGAAAATCTCGGGGAAATTTTTTCCCCGGGAAATGGTGACGAGTTATTTTTACGAACAGTGTCTGCCCATAACCGAAGAAGTTGTCGACCGCGCGTACAGGATGATGTCGGAAGACCGGGTGTGGGGCGAAATTCCGTTGATAGAGGGGGCGAAACCCGCTCTTGTCGAACTTTCGAAAAAGTTTGATATTTTCGCCATAACCGCCCGTCCGGCTGATGCGCGGGATTTAACGGAAAAATTTGTGGCTGAAAATTCCCTGCCGGTAAAAAAAATTTATTTTCTCGAACAAAATCAGAGAAAAATCGAAATTATAAAAAAATTCTCCCGAAAAATCCGCGCTTTCATAGAGGACCGCCTCGATTTTGCGAAAGATATCGCTCTTTCGGGGATAGAAACTTTTCTGCTGGATTACCCATGGAACAGGATTAAAGAAGACATTCCGAATTTAAAGAGAGTCTTCACATGGAGACAGATAAGAAATTTACTGCTTGTGGAAAATCAGAACAACCAGACCCGCTAACGCCCAGAATCCTCCCCACAGGAAACAAAGAGCTGGATTGGAATTCCATAGAATTCCCTGCACGATTCCGCCGATAAGAAGGAATATTGTCCGCACCATCTGAAACAACCCCATTGATTTCCCCTTGGATTCTGCCTTAGAGACGCTGTTAATCCATACCCGCTGGTTTACATCCACAAATCCGTGGCTTACGCCGAATACAACCATTGAAGCCATAAGGAGATAAGGATTTCTTACAAAAACAAAATAAACGCAGAGAATGAGAAAAAGAGAATTTCCCACAAACATCGCTTTGCGGCAGGTTGTTTTGTCGGAGTATTTCCCTGCCGGCACTGCGGAGGCGGCATAAAAAAGGTTGTAAATTATGTATGAAATGATACCTGCCGAAACCGCGGTTGCCCCTGCTTTTTTGTACGACAGCTGAATGAAAACCACAAAAAAAAGATAACTCAGATTTCCGAGAGAAAAAACGGCGATGTAAAACAGGATTGAGGCGAGATTTCCCGTCTGGTTTGTTTGCTTCTCTTTTTTTATTCTGCGTTTTTCCTTCAGAATAATAATCGGAATCAGCGCCGTGAAAGCGATGACGCTTGCGGTGAGAAGTATGCTTTTTATTCCGAAACCGAGATTCCACATCACGAACGCGAGAATCGTCCCGAACGCCGCGCCGGTTGTGTCCATCATTCTGTGAATCCCAAACGCTTTTCCCGCGAATTCCTTCGGTATCACATCGCCTATCAGCGAATCCCGCGGCGCGCTCCTTATTCCTTTTCCTATTCTGTCTCCGGATCTAGCCGCTGCCACAAGGGGAATGGAATTCGAGAAAGCGATAAGAATTTTCGAAATGGAAGAAAACAAATAACCCGCGAAAATGAGAGGCTTCCGCCTGCCTATTTTGTCGGAGAGAGTGCCGCTTAGAAAGTGCGTTATTCCCTGAAAGACGAAAGGAAGGTTGCCCACGATTCCGATGGCGATTCCGCCGCTTTTTAGCGCGAGCAAAAACGCAGGCATCATCGCGTTTATCATTTCGGACGAGATGTCCGTTAGAAAACTAACGAGACCTAAAAGATAAATTGTGAGAAACATAATCGAAAATTTTGTCGATTTCCATTTTTCTCGAGCCTTTGAAAATTATAAAAGCCGCTTTTGCCCGAGTGATTTCCTCAGCCGCTTTCTGCGGCGACTTTATAATTTTTGCCCGCACGCCTTTGCCTGCCGATAACGCTCCTTTGATGAAACTGCTGGCGAATTGCCCCCTGTAAAAAATTTCGGACACGCCTGCTGCTGCGAACCTTTTGCCTGTTTTTCTGTGGAGTTCTTCCGACCTGTTTCCAAGTTCCAGCATATCTCCGAAAACGAGTATCTTTTTTCCGGCAAGATTCCTTAGAATTTCGCAAAGTGCCGCTGCGGAATCGGGATTTGCGTTGTAGGAGTCATCTATCAGAATTTTTCCCCTGATTTTTTTCACGTTTATTCTGCCTTTCTGGGGGGAAAAAGTTTTTAGCCGCGCTCTTATTGTTCCCCAGCCGATTCCGATGATTCTCGCCGCCGCTATTGCCGCGAGAGCGTTTGACACATTGAATATGCCGGGAATCTTCATTCTGAAAATTTTTCCGTTGACTGCGAAAGTTGCGCCGTTTATGTCCGTGGATATTTCTCTTGCCGTAAAGTCGGCGGGTTTCCTGATGGAATAGGTTACCGTTTTCCCCCGCGCCATCTTTCTCAGTTTTTCGGTGTATGGGGTGTCGGCGTTCAGGATAACCGTTCCGCTTTCTCCGATACCCGTTACCAGTTCGCTTTTTTCTTTGAAGACATTGTATTTGTTTTTGAGAAATTGGAGGTGCGTTTCTCCGATGTTTGTTATTATTCCGATATCAGGTTGTGCGATTCCGCAAAGTTTCCCGATTCCGCCTATTTTGTTTGTTTCCATTTCAAGGACAAGGATTTCCGTTTTCGGATTTGCCTCGCAGACTGTCAGCGGCACCCCGATGAAGTTATTGAAACTTTTTTTTGCGGAAACGACTCTGAAATTTTTTTTGGCGATGTGGGCTATAATGTCCTTGGTTGTAGTTTTGCCGTTTGACCCTGTCACGGCAATCACCTTTGGCGAGATTTTTGTTCTCCAGAAAGCGGCGATTTCCTGAAGCGCGGCGAGAGAATTTCGAACCAGAATGACGGGTTTTTTGGTTTTTTGTTTTATTCGCCTGCCTACCACCGAGGCGGCGGCGCCGGCGAGAAAAGCGGAATTCAAAAATTTGTGTCCGTCTGAATTTTCGCCTTTCAGCGCAATAAACAAGTTTCCTTTCTTTGTCTTTCTCGAATCGACTGAAACGCCCCTGATTTTCCCGACGAGCGGTCCTTGAATTGGAACGCCTCTGACAAGTTCCGCAATTTGTTTTATGGAGAGATTTACCATTTGATATTATACAAAATCACAAAATAAGCATACAGTCTCCGAATGAAAAAAAACGCCAGCGGTTTTTGATCGCGTCTTTGTAGGCGGAAAGGATGAGTTTCCTTCCGGCGAACGCGCTTGCGAGAACGAGCAGAGAAGTTTTAGGCAGATGAAAATTCGTCAGAAGCCCGTTTATTATTTTGAATTTGTAGGCGGGTGTGATAAAAAGTTTTGTAAAACCTCTTCCTGGTTTCGAAAACCATATTCCATTTTTTCTTTCGCAGCAGCTTTCCAGCGTTCGCGTAACGGTCGTTCCGCAGGCGATTATCCGCCTTTTTTGGGCAATCGCCAGATTTATACTATCCGATGTTTTCTCCGGAATTTCAAAAAACTCCTCTTCCATTTCGTGATTTTCAACGGTATCCGTTTTGATGGAATTGAAAGTGCCGAATCCGACATGAAGAGTTACAAATTTTATTTCGACGCCTTTTTTTTCGAGTTTTTTCAGAATATTTTTTGTGAAGTGAAGACCTGCCGTCGGGGCGGCGACAGCGCCGTTTTTCAAGGCGAAAACCGTTTGATATCTGCGCGTGTCCTGTTTTTTTTCCTTGATGTAGGGCGGGAGAGGAATTTCCCCGATTTTGCCCAGAAAATTTTCTATGTTTTCGCTGAATTCCACAACACCTTTTCCCCTGATTTTCTTTTTAAGCGTTCCGAATATTTCTCCGGCTATTTGGATGGTTTCGTTTTCCCTGACTTTTCTCATAGGCTTGACAAGGCATTCCCATGCGCGGTTTTTTATTTTCTTCAGCAGAAGCAGTTCTATTCTCGCGCCGCTTTTTCTTCTCGCAAGAATTCTTGCCGGTATAACTCTGGTGTCGTTCAGCACGAGAACATCGCCTTTTTTCAGGAATTCGGAAAATTGCGAAAATTTTGTCTTTATAATTTTTCCGCTTTGTCTGTCGATTACCATAAGATTGGACAGGTCTCTCCTTTCGGCGGGTTTCTGCGCGATTAACTCGCTCGGCAGACTGTAATCAAAAAGCGAAATTTTCATAACAATTGATATAAAGCAAATTTTATACTAAAATAGCAAAATGGAGTTTCGGATACAATGAACAAAGACCTGGCTTATTATGTGAGAAGAGCGGTTGTGTTGCTTACCCCAATTTTGTGTTTTCTGGTGGCAGTCGCTTTTTATCTTAAAACCTACGATTCCGCCACAATCAAAATAACGCTCGTCCAGATGGGCGGAGTTTTTCTCATAGCGCTTTTTCTGGTCGAGAACATGGAAAGCGGGTGGAATCTGACAAAAGACGAAATTCTCTTTGTCCTGCCCGTCATTGCTTTTTTTCTCTGGGGGACATTCTCATACATAAAATCTCCATTCAAAGAGTGGGCATCTTTTGACGAATACTGGCGCAGGGCCATTTACACGGGGCTGTTTCTTATAGGATTTTTTGAATACAGAAGGTTGAAAGATGTCAAATATTTCACGATTATCATTCTTCTGACCATTTTAACCGTATGTTTCTACGGTTTTATTCAAGATGCCGGTCTCGACCCGTACGCGTGGAAGGGCGCGTTTGGGACAAGGCATTTTTCGACTTTCGGCAATCCGAATTTTTTTGGTGCGTGGCTTGCGGGAATGTCGGCGATACCGATAGCGTATTTTCTGAAAACAAAGAATTTCATTTTCATTCTGATTTATATTGCCGTCGTCATAAACGCGTGGTTGACGGGAAGCAAAGGGAGCATTCTTGGCCTTGGCGGCGCCACGCTTTCTTCCGTATTGCTTATTGCTCTTTATTCGGGCTATGTAAACAGAAAAAAAGCGGTGAAGTATCTGAAAATTTTATCTCCGCTTTTTCTCGTTATTGTAGTTGGGGCTATTGTGGTTTTAGGCAATCCCACCTCGTACAAGTTCAGAATTTTCACCTGGTCGGGCGGGATTGAGATGTTGAAAAAGCACCCAGTCGCCGGCACGGGGATAGGAAGTTTCAAAGAGGTTTATCCGCTGTTCCGCCCTCCGGAGATTTTTTTCATCGAAGGAAAACACAACACGGAAACAGACCATTTTCACAACGAATTTCTCGAAATTTTTTATGACGAAGGTTTCATAGGCATTGGCATTTTTCTGCTTATTCTGTTTATAGTGTCTTTTGCGGCAATAAAGAAACTTTCGAAGATAGGTTTTATGTCCCAGCATCGCCTTCACCCGGAACTTGCCGACAGGACATTTCTTTTAATCGGCTGGTATTCGGGAGCGATAGGGATGCTTGTCCAGGCGGCGATGAGCGTTCATATGAGGTTTGTTTCCTCGGGGCATATTTTCTGGCTGATGCTTGGCGTGACAGGGGCTTTGAGTTTTCCAGGCCGCCCCCGGAAGCAGGGTAACAGGAAAATGAACGAACTTTTCAAAATTTCCCTTGAATTTGCCGTTGTAATTGTCGCCATTTATTTGATGGGATATTTCAGAAGGTTTTTTATTGCGGACATAAATCACAATATCGCGATAGCGTATTCGAAGCAGGGAATGTGGGACAACGCGCTCAGACGGTACGACAGGGTTATAACTCTCTGGCCCAGATTTGTTATGGCGCACTATTTTATGGGAAATGTTTTTAATGACAGATGGAATCTCACGCCGCAGTATAATCCGCTCTGGGACAAAGGTTTTCCGTCAGGCACGAAACGGACCGACCCGGAAAGAGCGATTTCCAAATACGAGGATGTCAAGCGGCTCGCGCCGAACTATGTCCAGACGCATTATCAGATAGGGAATATTTACCTGAAAATGGGCAAATTTTCGCAGGCGCTCGAAAATTTTAACCGGGCGCAGGACATCGATCCAATTTTTTATCTGACTCCTTTTAGAAAGGGGTACTGCCTGGTGCAGTTGAGAAAATTTGCAGATGCTGAAGCAGCCTTCCGCCGGTCTGCGAAAAACGCCAGGTTGATGCACAGAAAATTTCCCGAGGCGTATACAAATCTGGCGAATGTTCTTTTCCTTGAACACAAAAACGCCGATGCGGAAAAAATATACAGAAAAGCGATAAAACTTTCGGGGCGAAGACCCGAAGCGTATTATCCGCTGCTTAATTTTTATGAAAAAACCAAAAATTTCGGAAAAGAGAAGGAATTATGCCGAGAAATCCTAACAATAGACCCTCAAAACAAAAAAGCCAGGGAAGTTCTGGGAATAAAGTAGTTTCCGCCGCTTTTTGGGTTTTCGCTTTCGCAATTGTTGTCTCGCCCCTTATCTTTTTTACGGATGTGACGAGAAATCCGTATATTATACAGAATATAATTTTCAGGACGCTTGTATTCGCCGCTGCCATAATGATTGTTTTTTCCAGAAAAAACGGCATTTTTTTCGCAAAAACTTTTATGGATGTTCCCTTTCTTGTTTACGGAATTCTGATTTTCCTGTCGATAATTGTCAGCCTGCTGATGTATCCCCAGTGGAAAGCGGCTCACATCGTCTTCTGGGGAAAGAGAATCATTTTTTTTGTTTTTAACTGCGTCGCGGTTTTTTATATTTCCTTTCTTATGTCGAAAGACGGATTTTTCAGGCGCGTTCTTGTATATGCGATTATCTTCACGGCCACTGTCGCCGCGGGATACGCGTTTCTCCAATACACCGGCCACGAATTCATCTGGCCTCGAAATCTGCATCACTACGGTTCGAGGAGTGTTTCGACTTTTGGCAATCCGAATTTTTTTTCAAGTTTTCTCATAGTCGTTCTTATGCTTGATATTTTTGCCTATTATTCTTCGCGGGAGGTTGCGAAAAGCGCGGTTTTCCTCCTGATTTTTCTCGCGAATTTTTTTGCGCTTCTCATAACGGAAACGCGCAGTTCATGGGGCGGTTTCGCGGGCGCTTTTTTTCTCTTTCTGATTTTTTTTCTGAGAAAAGACACTTTGAAAAAGACGGTTGTGTTGGTGGCATTCGTGGTTGCCATTTCCGGCATATTCCCGTATCTTGCTTATAACAGAGACCATCCGACGGTGCTTAACAGAATCAAGAGCCTGACGAAGTTAAAAGCCCTGAAAAAATCGAATTCGCTGCAGCAGCGTTTGATGATATGGCAATGCGCTTTGGGAATGTTCAGAAAATCCCCTCTTGTCGGAGTCGGCTGGGGAAGTTTCGAATTGAGATATCCGTTTGAGCAGGGCGCTGTTTTAAGCAAAAAACCTCAATGGGGAGGAATGAGAACCCATGCCAACAATTCGCACAACGAAATTTTCGAGCAGGTTTCGCAGATTGGTCTGGCGGGCTTTCTGTGTTTTTGTTTTTTATGGTTTGTTTTTTTCAAAAAAACCGCGGGTTGTTTCCTGAAAAAGAAGACAATGCTTCTCGGCGCCGCTCTTGCCGCCACAGCCGGTTTTTTCGCCGATAATCTGCTCAATGTCACTTTTAATTTCCCGATGCCCGCACTCGCCTTCTGGGTTGCCGCCGGAATAGCCGCGGGAGAAAGTCAGGAAAAGTTTACTAAAATTTATAGACCCTTTCGAAATCAAAAATTGTATTTTGCCGTTTCGCTGGTTGTTTTTATCGTCTTTCTCTATGGGCAAATTCGCTATTTTAGAGGGGAAATCCATTATTTCAAGGGGTTCACGCTTTCGCGCAGGGGAATGTTGGAAGACGCCACCGCCGAATGCCTTAAATCGTGGCGTTATTACAAATACAATGTGGATAACGACTATGAACTCGGCAACTGTTATATGAGAAGAGGCATAATCGACAGGGCGATATGGGCTTACAAGGAGGCGCTGAGGGCTAATTACGGTTATGACGAAATTTACTTCAATCTCGCCATAGCCCAGCAGAGCGCAGGGGATTTCGACGCAAGCGAGAGGAACCTTCTTGAAGCGATAA
The DNA here is from genome assembly GCA_021161565.1 of Elusimicrobiota bacterium. Lineage (GTDB taxonomy): Bacteria > CG03 > CG03 > CG03 > CG03 > JAGHAK01. Next base: position 23,967 of record JAGHAK010000020.1, read on the forward strand.
GAATAAATCCCGTTTCCGCTGAGTATTATATGAGCGCGGGAAATTTCTATCTGCGGCGCAGAAAAGATAATGAAAAAGCGAAGTTTTATTACGAAAAAGCCCTTTCGGTCGATCCCGATTCGGTCGATACCCTCAACAATTTGGGATATCTCTATCTTCGGGAGGGAAAAATGGACCTCAGCCACGAGTATTACAAAAGGGCGCTTAAGATAAATCCCGCTTACGGAATAGCCGAGAAAAACATAAAAACGGTTTTGAAAGAGATGAAAATTCCCGTCGAAAAGTGGCGCGGCCGGGCAGCTTCTCTGGTGAAAGAGAAAAAATTTGACAGCGCCGCGCGGCTTTACGAAAAAATAACGGAATATAATCCAGGGGATGTTCTCTCGCTTTTTTATCTGGCGAACTGCTACACTTCCGTGAGAAAATTCGACAAGGCGATCGCGATTTACGAAAGGCTTGTCAGGTTTTTCCCGAAGGAGCTGAACTTTGTTCTGAATCTCGCAAAGATTTACATTTATAAGGGAGACAAACAGAAAGCGGTTGATCTGCTTCGCTCTGCCAGCAAAAGATTCCCGGGAAACAGCGAGATTTATTCGCTGCTAAAAAGTTTGAATGGCTGACACTTTTTTAATCAGGACTTTCGGATGCAAAACGAACCAGATTGATTCGGGAAAAATTGTCTCCAGATTGGTCGCTTCTGGCTGGATTCGCGACGAGTCCTGCCCCAAGTTGTGTGTTGTCGCATCCTGCTGTGTGACAGAGCGGGCTGAAAAAAAAGTTTTCGCGCAGGTGATGGGTCTGAAAAAGAAATTTCCGTCTTCAAAAATTGTCGTTTCGGGGTGCGTGACGGAATCTTTGAGGGAAAAATTCGCAAGGGAGAGAATTGCCACCAAATCGAATGAATCCTTTGAGGCGTCCGGAGAAATCTGCGCGTGGAATTTTCCAAGATATTTTCTGAAAATTCAAAACGGATGTGATGATTTCTGCGGATTTTGTATTGTGCCTTATCTGCGCGGGAAACCATCAAGCGTTCCGCCCGCGGATATTTTCAAGGAAATGGAACACGCGTTTGAAAAACTGCGTCCGCGGGAGGTTGTCCTTTCCGGAACAAACATAATGAAATATGAGATTGAGAATTTTTCTCTGATAGATTTGGTTTATGAAATTTCGCGGCGGTTCGATGTTCGAATCCGATTGAGTTCGCTATCTCTTCCTTTCGAAACGGGATTTATCGACGAACTTTCGAAAATAAAAAAATTCTGTCCGCATTTTCATATCTCGCTTCAAAGCGGGTCGGACAGGATTCTCGGCAAAATGTTCAGGAAATATACAGTGTCGGATTTTATGGAGGCCGTTAGAAAAATAACCGAAAAATTTCCCGGCGCTGCGATTACAACGGATTTGATTTTTGGGTATCCCGGAGAAAGCGCCGCCGATTTTCGGGAAACGGTTAAAATTTTAAGGCGGATTGATTTCTGCCGCGTCCATATTTTCCCTTTTTCTCCCCGTCCCGGCACAATCGCGGCGCTGTTCGAAACAGAGAAAAGCCACGAGATGTTCGCTCGAAAAAAAATAATTCAGGAAGAAGCAGAAAAATCGATGATTCGTTATAGAAACAAATTTGCAGGCAAAGTTGTCGAAGTGGTCGTTGAGAAGCAGGATGGAGATTTTTCTTACGGCGTCTCCGAAAATTATTTAAGCGTGAAATTTACAGGCGCCGCCGGAATAGGGGATGTGGTGAAGGTTTTTCTGGAAGGCCGCTCCGGCAGGTTTATGAAGGGGGTTATGGCGGATGGCAGAGGATAAAGCGGGCGATTTGCTCGAAAAACATCTCAGGGAGTTTCAGAAGATAATAGGCGAAAAAGAAGAGAGGATAAAAAAACTCGCCGAGGAAAACGCTTTTTTGCGGAAAGAAATAGAAAGAAAAATGATTCTGAGGCCGGCATTGAAGGAACGCATTTTGGGCGATGTGAACAGAGTCATAGGGCAGTTGCGGCTGGAATTGAAAAAAACGAAATTCAATGAGGAAGATTTGGCGAAAAAACTCGAATCTCTGCAAAATAAGCACAAATCCGCGCTTGCCGAAATTGCGGCGCAGAACAAAATGATCGGTGAACTGAAAAATTCCGTCGAACGGTTGAGAAAAGAACTGGAAAAGGAGAAAATCGCGAAAAATCTGGAAGTGGAAAGGCTGAAAAAAGACCACGAAAGAGATTTGAGCGAACGCCTCGCCGCCCAGAAAGCGGAGATTTCCGCCGCGCTTGAGGAGAAATACGAAAAAGAATTGGCTCGTCAGATGGAAAGCGCGAAAAACCAGATTGAGGAATTGCTGAAAGTCATAGCGGAAAAGGAAAGGGAATAAAAAAATGAGAAAATTAAAAAATAGCCGACATAAAGGTCTCTCTGCGGCTCTGTTTTTTTTGTTATTCTTTTTTTGTTTCGTCGATTCTTTTGCCGGGGAGAAAACCCGCGCGGACAAACTGATTGAAAAAGCGGTTTTGCAGTATCAGCGGGGAAACTTTCCTCTGGCGCTTGACCTCATATACAAAGTTCTCGAGAAGTATCCCAAGAACAAAAGAGCGATGGAACTTTATCAGCAGATAAAAGATGAGGAGGCGATGAGGCTTTTTAAGGCAGCAGCCATTTATTTCGAAAACGGTGAAAAGGAAATGGCGAAGAAGAAGGCGGAAGAGGGTAGGGCTCTCAGCGTTGATGTTTTCCTGAAATTTATAGACAGAAAAATTCTTGATGCGAAGGCTCTTTTGTCCAGGCAGGATGTTGTCGGCTGCGCGAACGCGGTTTCCGAGATTCTTTTCTTCTCGCCGGGAAACAATGATGCGCGGAAAATTCAGACGCTTCTTAAAAGCGATTTTTTCAAGGCTGTTTACAAGAGCATTTTGAAAGAGCGAAGCCTGCTGGCGTGGAAAAAGGTGGCGGAAGCGAAAAATATCAGGGACAATCCCGTCCGGGCTCTTTCTCTCGCGAACGAAGCTCTTTCTTTGGACCCGTCCAGCAAAGAAGCCAAGAAATTGAGAAAAGTTCTGCTGAAGGAGATAAAATCCGCGGAGAAATCGCTCCTTGCGAAATCAGAAGAGCAGAGAAAAAAGGACATCGAGAAGGCGATGAAATTATATTTGAAAGCGGAGAAATATTACCGCCGGAAAAAATACGAGAAATGCTATAAACTTCTTTCCCTGGCGATTAAATACGATCCGCAGTTGGTTAAGGCGAAGGAACTCCGGAAGGAGGTTTCGGATATTTTGTATGATTCCGAGGTAAAAATCGCGATGTATTATTTTTCGAAAGGCAAATTTTCGAAAGCGCGGAAGCATATAGAAAAAGCGCGTTCTTACAATCCGCAGAAATTAATTAAACTGGCAAAGGAACTTATTGAAAAGGCAAACAAACTGATTGCCGCCGGTCAGAAAGAAAAGGGACTGGCCCTTCTGAAACAGGCGGAAATTGTCAGTCCATTGTATAAAGGCTCGAAAACGGTTGCTTCCGGCAGGTTAAAAATCGCGCTGGACGGAGTATGGAAAATCTACAGGGATGGAAATTACAAGGAAGCGCTCAAGCGGATAGAAAATGTCGAAAAAGAGTTTCCAAACGAACTTGATGTCATTTTTCTCAAAAATCTGATTCAGGCGCAGATTGCCCTTGATGACAGCGATTTTCTCAAGACGCGGAAATTCCTCCTCGCCGCGATAAAAATAAAGCCGATGCATCAGGAGGTGTGGGGGTTTTTCAACAGGCTGGACGAGATTCTGGATTTGATGGGATATAAACTGGATAATCTGAAGAACGAACAGGAGGCGAAGTGATAAGGATTTTTATTTTGGGCATTTTCTTTAGGAGTTTTGTTTTTGCGGCGGTTGATGCGAAACTTATCGGCATTGCTCTCGAAGATTATCTCACGGGGAAGTACGAAGCGGCGTATAAGGCCTCGAAAAAACTTTATGATGAGGCTCCGGAAAATCCCAAAGTCAGAAATATCCATCGAAAAGTTCTTGTAAAAATGGCGCTTTTGAGGGAAGATGAAAATAAACTGAAAGAGGCTCTTTCTATGATAACAGCCGCGGAAGAAATAAAGCGGACGGATGAAAGCGCGAAAATAAAAAAGAGAATTTTGTCGAAGTTGAGAAAAGCGAAACAGAAAAAGAAAATCGAAAAGAGGCAACAACCAAAAAAGAAATCGGAGATAAAGAAACGAAAAGTTCGGAAAACTTCTGCTGTGGCGAAAACGAAAAAAGGGAAAGCGAAAAAAGAAAAAGCCGGGATGAAACCGCAAAAGAAAAAGGCATTGTCGGGCAAAATCAGATATCCCAGTTCCCTTTTTATCATTTCCTCGCTGAATCTTCTGGGGCTGATATTTCTTTCGTATTTTGTGGCGGTCGCTTTTTCGAAAAGGAAGGAGGAAAAACTAATAGAGGAGGAAAGGCGAATCGCCCAGATTGTGGAGACCCTCGGCAACAAGAGCGAATACAGGACAATTCTTCAGAATCAGAAAGAAATTATGTCCGAATTGATGAAAATTCCGGAGGAGACCGAAGTTATGCGGCTTCAGAACGCCGAAATTCTGAGGTTGATAGAAAGACTCACCAGAGGCGCGGCTTCCACCAATATCGAAATGCCCGCCGATTCCGAAAGAGCGGGAATTACGGGCGTGGACGACAAAGCCAGAGTGAGAGCGGATACGGTGGAGATAATTGCGGAGATGTTCAAGGATTCTCCCATAATAGAAGATATGCTTGAACCGTATCTTCATGATATGAACAACAGGGTTCTCGCCAACGCCTGCAAGGCTCTTTTCCCTCACAACAGAAGAAGGGCTCTTGAAATTGTCAGAAGAATGGCGGCAGAGGACAATGTCTGGATGAGACTTTCCGCGGCATGGGTTTGCGGGGAACTGGCGACTTCGGAATGCGTGAAAATTTTAACTCCGCTTCTAAATGACACTTCCCAGCATGTCAGAAAAAGGACGGTTTTGTCGTTTGAAAAACTGAAGGAAAAAGGTATCGAAATTCCGATTGCCGTTGCGGAAAAAATAGACGAAATCAAAATGAGCGAAAGCCAGCAGAAATAGCGGATTTTCCGGGTTTTATTTTCGGACTTTTCGGATTAAACTATAGTATGGGAACAATGAAACAGAAGTTTGGTTTCGGAATGTTTTTTGCCGTTTTTTTGTTTTTTCTTTCCCATCCCCTTCATGCCGTAAATGCTCCTGATTCTTTGCTCACGGATAACCAGACAAACCCGATATATGTCGACACGCCCGACCCCACTTTTTCGTGGTCGGCCTCGACCCAGTGTTATTATCAACTTGTTGTGGCTACTTCTTCGGATTTTGGCTTTTACAAATGGGATACCGGCAGAGTCACTTCTACGGTAAAATCATGCGATTATTCGGGCAGTTATCTTTCCGGAAATACGACTTATTATTGGAAAGTCAGGGTGTGGAATGTGAATTTGTCAAGTTCGGTTTATTCGTCGACCGCGACTTTCAGGATGAATTTTTTCATAAAAAAGGGAAGTTTTGAAAGCGGGCAGGTCGTTTCTCTCGGCCGGGGCGATTTTGACGGCGATGGGAAAATAGACCTCGCTCTCGGCACTTCCGGAACTTCTTCTCTGACGAAGGTTTACAGGAATTTGGGAAACTGGAATTTTTCGCTGATGTATTCCACCCAGTACGCGCTCGATATCGGCGGAGTGGTGGTCAAGGATTTGAACAAGGACGATTTGCCGGATTTAATCACTGGTGTTCAGATTGACAACGAGGGAACGAACACGGCAAGCCAGATTTTTTTAAATGACGGTAGTTTCAATTTTCATGAATCTGCGGCGCTGAACAAGAAAAAAACCTATTCCATAACGGTTTTCGACATAAACAGGGACGGGAATTACGATATCATCGAAGGACTCCTTTCGGGCGGCGAAGCCGGCGAGTACAATATGCTCTACAACGGTTCCGGCGCTGGGGCTTTCTCTTCTGGAGCGCAGATTTGCGAGTCGAATAACACCTATTCGATAGGGGTTGCCGATTTCAACGACGACGGTTTTCTCGACCTCGTTTGCCTGAACAATCGCAACAGCGGCACTTCTCCCGATTATTCTCCTCTTGAAACCGCTATTGTTTATCAGGGCGATGGCAATGGAAATTTTACGAAAGTGTGGGAAAGTCCCGCCGGTTATTTCAACGCTGTCGCCATAGGCGATATTGACAACGACGGTTTGTGCGATTTTATCGCAGCGACTTACAGATTTGGGCCGCCTTACGGGCAGGACCAGGATAGTTATGTCACCTGTTATTACAATACGGGAAATTTCAATTTTGTCAACGGCTTCGAATTTGCAGGTCCCATCTCGCGCGTCACATCCCTCGCTTTAACGGATGTCGACAACGACGGCTGGCTTGATTTGATTATGGGATGGAACGGAACCAGCGAAACGAAAACGAGGCCTTATCTCAATACAGGGGGAACTTTTTCCCTTCTTGATATGACGGAATTTTCAGCCGATGCGATGTCTTTCGCAGTCGGCGACTTTGACAATGATGGTGACCTTGATTATGTGGCGGGAACTTCCAACGGCTGCGAATATTATTATTCCACTCTCGCGGATGATGGAAATAGCAATTTCCCGCCGTCAGCGCCTTCGGGCGGATTTTCGTTTTTCTGGGACAGCGGAAAACTTCACTTGAACTGGGGAAATGGTACGGATAACGAAACGCCTACCGCGCTTTTGCAGTATAATCTGAAACTGCGGGACGAGTCAGGCACGGTGATTTCGCCTGAAGGAGGCGATGTTTTCAGCGAATGCGACGGATTTTATGGAAATATGCTCACCAGCACCTGGACGGTTTTGAATGTTCCGAGAAAAACTTATTTTTATTCGATTCAAACAATCGATGCTTACGGCGCTGAGAGTTCTTTTTCCGCAGAAACCACGGTCAACGAGAAACCGTATCCGGGCTGGGATTCGGAAAACGTCATTCCTTCCACCGGATGCCGGCAGTACACGAAGGATGATGTTCTTCAGGATTTCAGTTTGAGAGGCTGCGTGACGGTTGATTTCAAAGTCAAGGATTTCGAAAAAAACGCCGTCACTGGGAAAAATTTCGAATTTTCGCTTGACGGGGGAAATTCATGGACGGCTCTTCCCGAAGGAAGCGGCGCTCTTGACAAATTTTATTCTCCGTATTCGTTTTACTCGTCAGACTCTTTTTCCGATGCTCAAAAATACACATTCACATGGAACACGACGCATCCTGACGACCCGTCAGTTCTCTATTCCACGCGCACGCTCGCGGCAAGAGTCAGATTCAAAGTGAATGACGGATATAGCGACAGCGATTTTTGCGAATCCGAAAATTTTGAAATTGACAACGAAAAACCCACGAATCCCGGAGATTTGACATTTAACGGTTATTACACCGGGCAGAGTTTGGGATTGAATTTCGGCTCCGCTTCTTTCGACCCGAACTTCGACGAATACATAATTTACTATAATAAAACGCTTTCGGTGAATAATGTTGGAGACAGCATCGGAGAATGGAATTCATCGAACGACGGAAATCTTGCCGCCGCTGATTTTAACGGGGCATCCTCAACTACGATTACGGGTCTGACGGACAACACTACGTATTATTTCGCGATTTACGCCTACGACAGTTTCGGAAACTACAATTCCGCCGTTCATGAAACTTCCGCCAAAACGAACGACATTCCTTCGATGGCTTTTCTCTCTGTGAATGCAAGCACGACGGGGACGCATCTGGTAACTTTTTCGTTCAGGGGATCGGACAGCGATGCCAATTCGTGGAATTATGTTTCCTATCAGGTGAGAAACAAGTTTGGCTCCTACATAGATGTGACCCCCGAAACGGCCGACCCGTCATACACCTCGCCTCTTTTTTTCTGCTCCACGGGGTCTGTCAACACCTTTGTTTTCAACGCCGAAAAAGCGCTTGGCGCGGTATCTTACGATAACGCTCTTTTCAAGTTGACTGTTACAGACGGAATCGATTCATCCGAAGTTTCCACGCCTCTTCCATTTACCATTGACACGCTTCCGCCGTCGGGGATAACGGCATTCAAGGTGAGTGCGTTCAAGTCTTCGAGCGTTCAATTGCAGTGGAATGTGGATGATACAGGTCAGGTTATCCAGAATCTTGTCGAGGATAATTTCTGGAAATACGCGGTGTGGTGGGGAACTTCCCCGGGTGTGACGAATTCCGCGCCGTTTAATTGCTGGGGACCGGAAAACGAGGACGCTCTCGGCAGCGCTTCCGCCATTTCCGCGGATGTGACTGGGCTTGATTCGGGAGTGAAATATTATTTCAGGCTTTTTGTTTATGACGCTTATGGCAACATTTATTCGGGAGACGAAGTTTCCCAGGTAACCGGCGCAGGACCTACTTCGTGGTTTGACAGCGCTTCGCAGATTCCGACGGGCGACGGAACGGTCGAGGTAAAAATTTTCTGTCAGCATCCAGACAGATACGATATATTCGGCCGCCTCGAATATTCCACCGTCTCCGCCGGGGGACCATGGTATAAGGCGACTCTTTTATCCACCACGGAAGCGTACTATAATCAGACAAGCGGATATTTTACCGCTCCGCCTCCCGAAATTGACAATTCGCAGTATTACCAGATTGGCACTTCCCAGAATCCGATTGACACTTCGACCGGGACATGGACTGCCATTTATTTGCGATGGTTAAGCCGCAACGATATTCCTTCTGCCCGTTATGAAAATGTTTATCTGAAAACATCCGTAAAGGACATGAATGAAATCAAACAGTATTCGGACGATGTGACGGGTCCTTTTGTTGTCGATAACCTCGACCCGGGAATTTTAGGGTGTTCCTACAGCCACGGGGATGAAAATTACGGAACAAATTCCGCTTTCTTTTCCCTTGTTCTGAACAAGGAGATAAATTCAATCGATTATTCCGGAATTTTCATTTCCACTTCGCCGTTTCCGTTGCTCTCGCAGGGTTGCGAAAAAGTTTACCTGAGCACCGGCGAATTTCTCCCGGCGGTCTCATCCTCGACGCTTTATTTTCGGCTTGA
>JAGHAK010000051.1 GCA_021161565.1 Elusimicrobiota bacterium
ATCAGCCGCACACCGAGAATCACAAGAGGAATGACCGATATGGCGAAGATAATCGCCAGAAACTTCGGGAAGAATTTAATTCTAAACCTTGCCATTTTATCGCTTTTCTATTATAAAATTACAATAGATTAGTCAAATTGCTTAGGAGGTGGATTTGGTCGCTTACTGGGTTGTTGTTTTTTTGCTGGCGGTGCTGCTTGTGGTGGATGTCACATCTGCGATAAAAGATTATGAGCATAAAAAAAATCTGCCTGCTTTTATTTTCCGGCTGCTTCTTTTGTGGACTCTGCTTTTTGTGATTATAAACGCTCTTTCAAGAATTTTGGCGCTTGACTTTGAAATTCCTTTTGTCCCTTAAAATTCGCCTGTGGCGAATTTTTGGCAAAGGGGTTCTACCCCTTTGAAACCCCGGAAACCCCTTCTTTAATTCTCCCTCTTGGAAAGGAGGAAATAGAGAGGGGGATAGGAATTCTCCGCTGGAAGCGGAGTTAAATTTTCGCCGAAGGCGAAAATTCGCCTGTGGCGAATTTTTGGCAAAGGGGTTCTACCCCTTTGAAACCCCGGAAACCCCTTCTTTAATTCTCCCCCTTGGAAAGGAGGAAATAGAGAGGGGGATAGGAATTCTCCGCTGGAAGCGGAGTTAAATTTTCGCCGAAGGCGAAAATTCGGCATTGCCCCTCTTTGGAACTCCCCAATGAAAAAAAACGAGAATGATAAAGAAAAGATTGTCAGGGAATAGACGAGGAATTGTGAAAGCAGTTGGAAATTATAATAGCGCGGGGGTTTCAGGGGGATTACCCCCTGACAATCTTGTCGATTGCTTTGATTATATTTTCATAGCCCGTGCATCGGCAGAGATGACCGCTTACGGCTTTTATCAGTTCTTCTTTTTTTGTCTTCTTTTTTCGTAAAGCCGCTTCGATAGCCATAACGAATCCAGGCGTGCAGAAACCGCACTGGATTGCGCCGGCCTCAACAAAAGCTCTCTGTACTCTGGACAGTTTCCCGTTGGCGGAGACCCCCTCGATTGTGATTATTTTTTTGCCGTCCGCTTCCACAGCAAGAATTAAACAGGAACGAACCGCCTCTCCGTCCATTATGACCGTGCAGGCTCCGCATTCTCCCTCGCCGCATCCCTTTTTCGTGCCTGTAAGATGAAGAATATCTCTGAGAGCATAGAGCAGCGTATCCTGCGAGTTTACGGTTATGTTATAAGGAATATCATTGACAAATAATTTTATTTCGTGCTTCATCTTTTCCCCCCTCTCTTTCTCCCCCTTTTCAGGGGGGAGATGAAGTGGGGGGGTCCCAATACTTCATTCATAAAATTTTTTATTGCCAGCCGTTTTTCTTCAGGGCTCGCCCTGACGGAACCTTCACGCGGCGCGATTCTTTCGCAGATTTTCAAGTATGCCTTGTCAATATCATCCTGCGTCAGTTTTTTTCTGCTTAAGTCTCGTTCGATTTCCCTATCTCTGAAAGGAATGGGCGTCACAGTTCCAAAGGACATTCTAATTTCCCGTTTCAACGGATTTTTCGGATTTATTATAAGGAAAGCGCCATTACAGCAAGCAAGGTCCATTCCTTCGGTGCGGGAATACCTCCTGTAAAAACTTAGACTGTTTTTTATCTCGGGAATAAAAATTGACTGAACGATTTCATTGGGTTTCAGGTCCGTTTTATTTACGCCTTTGAAAAATTTTTCAATAGGAACAGTTCTTTTTCCTCTTTTTGAAATTATGTTTACTTTTGCCTCGAACACAACAAGGACAACTCCAGTTTCGCAACCGGGAGAAGAGTTTGAGATGTTTCCTCCGATTGTTGCCCTGTTTCTGATTTCATAACAACCCATAACGGATGAAGCGCATCTGAGGGCTTCTAATTTTCTGATGAATTGAGATTTGGCAATCGAGTTGAAAGTTTCACAGGCGCCGATTGTGATTCCGCCTTTAACTTTTTTTATTCCGTAAAATTCCTTTATGCCTTTTATGTCAATTACTTTTTCTATATTTTTTTTGCCGCTTCGTATATCGACAAGAAGGTCCGTTCCGCCGGCGAAAACCGCCGAATTTTCGTCTTTCAGTTTCAGCAGTTCGGCCAATGTTTTTGGTTTGTAATAATCGAAATTTTTCATATCAGTTTCACCGGCAGTTCAAAAATTTCAATTCCTGTGGCGTTCGAAACAGCGTTCGCAACAGCGGGGGGAATCGAGACAGTCGCATGTTCGGCGAGGCCTCTTGCCCCAAAAGGACCCCATTTATCGGGCGTTTCAATAAAAATCACTTTCATTTCAACATCTTTCAAATCTTCCAATGCCGGAATTTTGTAGTCGGTAAACCTCGGGTTTCTGTTTTTCCCCGAAGAAGAATAAATGATTTTTTCCATTAACGCCTGTCCGAGAGCCATTACCATTCCGCCCACAATCTGTCCCCTTGCCAGCACGGGATTGACAATTTTCCCGGCATCTATGACTGTGACAATTTTTTCGATTTTTATTTTTTTTGAATTTTTATTTACCAGAAGTTCTACCGCCTGAGCGCCGAAAGTCCATGAAGCGGAAACATTTCCCTGTCCTGTTTTTTTATCAGGATACTGAAGGCCTCTCGGCGTGAAAGAGCCATATCCCACGACAGGTCCTCCTATGGTTTTCCCATCCGGAAGAACATATCCGTGGGCAATCTTTTCGACAGGGATTTTTTTACCTGAATTTTTTACAAAAACAAAGCCGTTTTTATAAGTGATTCTGTCCTTTTTCACCCCAAAAATTTTTGAAGCGGTTTCTTTTATCTTTTCTTTCGCGTCTTCCGCAGCTTTTACGATTGCCTGACCCACGGACCAGGTGCCTACACTTGCGACCGTCTGCCACTCGTACGGGAAACTTGCAGTGTCAGGATGTCTTAAAATGTGAACTTTCTCGACGGGGATTTCGAGAACCTCCGCCGCGATTTGGCTGTGAACCGTAAGAGACCCCTGTCCCATTTCGCAGGTGCTTGTCGAAAGATTTGCGGTGCCGTCTTCATTGAATTTTATTATTGCCGCTTTATGCGCGTTTGTTGACATAACAGGGGATTTCATTAAAGAACAGACAGCCCGTCCTTTTAGCCATTCTCCGTTTGATTTTTTTTCTTTCTTTCCCCATCCGATTTGTTCTGCGGCTTTTTTCAGGCAAAGAGAAATATCACCGCTGTATTTTTGAAGTTTCTGCCCGATTGCGTTTACATCGCCCGGGCGATAGCAGTTTTTGAGACGAAGTTTCAGCGGGTCTATTTTGAGTTTTTTCGCCAGCAAATCGATTGTTCTTTCCGTCATAAAAGAGCCTTCAGGATGCCCATAACCGCGAAAAGCCCCGACATAGGGAAGATTTGTATAGACAGCGTAAGCATCCACACATTTGTTTGGTATGTTATAAGGACCCGGAGAATTTTGTCCGCCGCCGACTACGACATTTATTGCGGTTTCGCCGTATGCGCCTGCATTAAAAAACATTTCTATTTTTGTTGACAGGATTTTCCCGTCTTTTCTGGCTCCCATTTTTATTCTTCCTTTTATTCCTCTGCCGACGAGAGAGCCGATAAACATTTCTTCCCTTTCAAGCACGAGTTTCACCCACCAGCCTGGAATTTTGCTTGCTATGTACACAAGCAACGGCTCAATCGTCACATCACTTTTCCCGCCGAAACC
>JAGHAK010000013.1 GCA_021161565.1 Elusimicrobiota bacterium
CATTGATTTAAAGGGTTGCAGAAAAAGAAAGATCGTCGTGTGCAACGTTCCGTCTTACGGCGAAAACACCGTTGCCGAGCACACTTTCGCCTTAATTCTGTCGCTGTCGCGCAATGTGCATAAATCGTATTCGAGGACAATGAGGTCGGATTTCTCCATAGAAGGACTGCGGGGCTTCGACATTAAAGGAAAAGTGATCGGCGTCATCGGAGTGGGGCACATCGGCCTGCACGTGATCAAAATAGCGAAAGGTTTCGGAATGGAAGTTTTGGCTTACGACGTCAATCAGGACAAATTTCTGGCGGAAGTTCTGGGTTTTAAGTACACGTCTCTTGAAAATCTTTTGAGAAAATCGGATATAATCACTCTGCAGGTTCCTTACAATAAATCCACGCATCACCTCATCAACAAAGACACAATCAAAGCCGTGAAGAAAGGAGCCATTCTCATAAATACGTCGAGAGGCGGCGTCGTGGATACGGAGGTGATGATTGATGCTCTCGATAAAAAGATTCTGGGCGGCGCGGGTCTGGACGTTCTTGAAGGGGAAGAGTTGATAAAAGAGGAGAAACAGCTGCTGTATGACAAGAAGAAAATAAAATCTCTGCAGAACCTTGTCAAAGACCACATTCTCTTGAGAAAGGATAACGTCGTCTTTACGCCGCACATCGCTTTTTTCAGCCAGGAAGCCCTGGAGAGAATTCTGGAGACCACAATACAGAATATTGTCGGTTTTTTGTCGGGGAGAATGCAGAATACCGTTTGAAAAAAAGATGAAAAAAGGAAGCATTTTAAAACCTTTCAAAGCGCTGAAATATCTTTTCAAAAAACCCATAACGCTGAGATACCCTTTTGAAAAAAAAGAGCCTGCTTTGAGATACAGGGGTTTCCATCTTAATGACTGGGAGAAATGCACCGGCTGCGGAAACTGCGCCGACATCTGCCCGAATGAAGCGATTACGATGATTGAGGCGCCGGAGGTAAAATCCGAACCCGGCAAAAAGAACGAAAGGCCGAAAATCGATTATGGAAGATGCTGCTACTGCGGTCTCTGCGTCGATATATGCCCTCCGGGCTCTTTGAAGCTGTCGCGGGATTATTTTCATATTCATTTCAAAACATCCACATTCAATCTGTTGCCAAAAGACGGGAAAAAAGATGCGGAAACTTTTTTGTCCGGAGAAAAATACTCAATTCTCAAAGCGAGTTTATCGCACCGAAAAAAAGATTATGACGGTTTTTCCCCCGACCTTAAATATTCGCTGTTTAAGCCGGAGAGAGTTCCGATGCCGGAAGTCCCCGCGCAGGAAAGGAATCTCTCATTCATAGAGCAGGTTATAGGATATAGCAGAAAAGAGGCGGAAAAAGAGGCCGAAAGATGTCTCGAATGTAAATTGTGCGAAGAAGCCTGCCCCGCGCATCTTAAAATATCCGATTATATAAAGGCGATTTATGAGGGAAAGCCTGATGAGTCTTTGAAGAAAATATACGAGGACAATCCGATTCCCGCAATTTGCGGCAGGGTTTGTATGGCTCACTGCGAAGATGCCTGTTCTCTGAGCATAAGAGGCGAGGCTCTGTCTATAAGATGGCTGAAAAGATATGCGGCGGATTCCATAAAAGATTACAAAACCGTTTTGGAACAAACCCCGTCCGCGCCGACAGGAAAAAAGATTGCCGTCATCGGCGCGGGTCCGAGCGGTCTGTCTCTGGCTTATTTTCTGAGATTAAAAGGGCACGGCGTCACCGTGTTCGATTCTCTTCCCGCAGGCGGCGGAATGATGAGAATAGGTCCACCTCCTTATCGTCTGCCAATGGATGCGATAGACAAAGACATAAATTATATCGCTTCGTTGGGCGTGATTTTTAAATTCGGAGCGACTGTCGGCAAAGACGTGCTGTTCGAAAACATTCTGAAAGAATATGACGCCGTTTATCTGGCGACTGGTCTTCCTGTCAGCCGCTCCACCAGAGTTAAAAATTCGGATAAATGCATTTCTGCTCTCACATTTTTGAAGGAAAACAAAACCGGGAAGCCGTTTGCCGTTCCGCAAAACATGATAATAATTGGCGGAGGCAATGTTGCTCTAGACGCCGCGCGGGAGGCCCTGCGGCTGCAGAACATTCAGCATAGGGGGAAGGCAATTTCGACGAAAACCGTTTCTCTCGAAGACTGGGAAATAATGCCCGCGACAAAAGATGAAATAAAGGCAGCAAGAGAGGAAGGAATCGAATTCAACCCCGGCTGGGGTCCGAAAGAGGTTGTCCTTGACGAAAAAGGTAAAATAAGGGGTCTTCTGTGCGTGAAGGTGAAATCCGTTTTTGACGAAAAAGGAAGATTCAAACCTTCTTTTTATGATGAGGAAAAATTGTTAGAAGGTGATATGATAATCGAGGCGATCGGACAGGCGCCTGATTTTTCTTTTATGCCCGAAGGTTTGTTCGATAAACTTGAATTCACGGAAAGACGGAAAGTGAAAGTCGACGGGAACGGACAGACTTCGATTCCGAAAGTTTTTGCCGGCGGAGACATCGTCAATGCAAATCTGGACGCGGTGACGGCAATCGCCGACGCCAAAGCCGCCGCAGAGGGTATTGACAAACTTCTGACTGAAGGTTCTTAACCCATTTGGATCATACATACACATTCGCTGAGTTTCAATTCCTCATAGGTAGCCCAAGTTCGCCAAAATTCAAAAAAGATCCTTGTAATATAAGCATTTTGCCAAAAGTGTGGTCACTACCGATTGAGTGATTTCACTATTATATTTCCCTCTATTTTTCTTCGGGGCAAAGGATTTC
>JAGHAK010000077.1 GCA_021161565.1 Elusimicrobiota bacterium
CAAAATGACAATCCAAAATCCAAAATTTTCCTATCCCATAGGAAAAGGCAAGCAGAAACTTTTTACATTTTAATCTGTCATTTTCCATTTTGATTTTTGATTTTTCCATTTCTTTTGTCTTCATATCACTTTTTATTCTCCCATTATTTTTTTGTCTCCATATCATTTCTTTAATTCAAAATTCAAATCGCAAAATGCAAAATGACAATCCAAAATCCAAAATTTTCCTATCCCATAGGAAAAGGCAAGCAGAAACTTTTTACATTTTAATCTGTCATTTTCCACTTTGATTTTTGATTTTTCCATTTCTTTTGTCTTCATATCACTTTTTATTCTTTTCTATTTCACTCATCAGTCCGCGGGTTTCTTTCTGGATTTCCTCTTTGAGCGCTGTTTTTTCGCCCGGCGGAAGAAAAGCCGCCTCGCAGGAATTCATATTCATATCCAGAACATCCTCCAATTCCAACCCGCATTTCTCCTGCGCGATTCTCCACTCGTGAGTCAGGTCTATATTCGAAACGCCCCTGTCATCCGTATTTATCGTCGTTCTTATTCCCCTGCGGTAAAATTCTCTGAGCGGATGTTCGTCGTAACTCCTAACCGCGCCTGTGTGAACATTGCTTGTGACACAGATTTCAAGAGGCTTTTGAAGTTGCTTTATCCTTTCGAAAAAAACATCGTTTTCGGAAATTTTTATGCCGTGGCCAATTCTTTCGGCGTGAAGAAGGTCAACCGCTTCCCTGACCGAATTCCAGTTCCACGCCTCGCCGGCGTGAACCGTTATGTGTATGCCTCTGCTTCTGGCCCTGCCGAAAATCTGTTTGAAGGGACGGGCGCTGTATTTGCTCTCGTCGCCGGCAAGGTCTATCCCGACGACGCCCTTCCCGAAATATCTTTCGGCGAGAGAGACCGTTTCTTCCCACTCTTCCAGCGCCGTTCCTCTGTAAACGCACAAAATCACGCCAACTTTCACGCCGAAATGCGAGGTTGCTCTTTCCGCTCCGCGCAGGACGCCTTTCAGAATATCTTCCTGACTGTATTGCCCGCTTTTTTGAAGGCAGGGGGCGAACCTCGCCTCAAAATATCTTATATTCTCCTTTGCGGCGTCCTCTGCAAGTTCATAGGTTATTCTCTCCATAACCGCGGGGTCCTTCAGATAGGGATAAAAAAACTCGAATTTACTAAGGAAATCCGTAAGCGAACGGCAATCGGACGAAACATGAACATATTTGGCGAGGTCTTTTGGGTTGTCGCAGGGAAGGTCCGTTTTGCCTTTCATTATGTCGAAAATCGTTTCCACGCGAATTGACCCGTCAATGTGGCAATGCAAATCCACCTTCGGAAATTTCCTTAAAATTTCGCCCAGAATCTTCATAAACCTATTTTCGGAAAAATCCCTTCCAATGTCCTTCTTATTTCGTCCTCAGAAATGCCATCGCCATTCGGGATAACATAAACGGGAACAGGCGATTTTTTAATCAGTTCGTCCTTATCATCTGTGAGATATGTTTCCTCCATCTCCTTGCGGGAGACAAAGTGAGCGTCAATCCCCTCGGCCTCGGCTCTTTTTGTCCTTTCCTCGTTTCTTCTTACACAGCATTCGAAGGAAGCATCAATGTAAAAAGCGACGGATTTTTCGAGAATTGACCCGTCAAAAAGCAAAAGCGAATGAACATAATTCGGCCGGGAAAATTCAATAGCGAGAATCAGGTCGTCTCTCCGAATTTCTTTTGCCTTTTCGTTAAGACCCTCAATCAGCCGGTCCCACACCCCCGGGTCAACAACTTTAAATCCTCCGTCGGGAGTTGGAATAAATCTGTCTGTCCTGCCCGCAGCCACATCATCGTCATGAAGTTTTTTCAGAATCGGGAAATCGTCGATGCGGTCAATTCTTCTATGGCTGCCCTTCTCATCCAGAATTTTCAGAATGTTTCTGAAGACGATGCTTTTCCCGCAGCCGGGACGGCCGAGAAGAAATATATTCTCAATGTCTTTCATCTTCGCTCCTTTACGAAAAAATCTCTTCGAGATACTTCGATTCCTCCGCCAAAACCCGGCGGCTGTTCAAAAGGTCATCTATATCCCGCACCGCTGTTTCAACAACCACTATTTCGACGCCTTTTTTCCTGAAAATTCCAGCGAGATTTTTCAAATTCTCCTTTTTAAGAAATCCCTGCTGCCGGTGAAGAGGAGGATGAAATTTAAATTCCCTGCCCTTTATAACAAAGTCGTTGAGATGAACCTCGTAAAGAAGTTCGCCAGGAATTTCCTCGACGATGCTTTCAGGGGGGCTCGGAATCTCTCTGCTTCCGAACTGGGGAAGACCCCTCGTAAACCAGTGCCCTATATCAAAACAATACTTCACATCGAAGCCTTCTTTTCTCACGGAATTCACTATTTCCAGCATTTCGCCGTTCTCCACGCCGATAACATCGAATGCCGTGTTGTTTTCAACATGAAGAATGATGCCCTTTTCGGCGCAGTGCTTTGCGAGGTCGGCAATGCTCCGCCGCAAACTGTCCAACACGATTTCGAGGTATTTGCCCTCAGCCTGATAAAACGGAACGCTTCCTGGATGCATATTGACGGCCACAGCTCCGATTTTTTCCGCAAAATCAATGTATCTCTTCATAAGCGAAACTGCGAGAAGGCGATCTTCCTCCTGAAATGTGGCAACGCTCTCTGCGACAAAGGTGTAAGGCAAATGAAGCGAAACAGAAACGGCTTTCTCCTCCGCATGTTTTTTCGCTTTTTCTATTTCCTCATCAGGCATCGCGAGAAAAGGATTGGGAACGCCGCCGTCGAGTTCTATGTGATTGAAACCTATTTCGGAAATCACATCCACTTGACCGGCAATATCCGCCTTGGATTTTCCCTGAACGGTCGCGTCCATATCCGCGACTTTCAAACTCCCGCTTTTCAAATCCTCTTTCTGCTGGTCGCTGATATACGATGTCTCCAGCATGTTCGTAAAATTCCTCCCGATTCT
Organism: Elusimicrobiota bacterium; assembly: GCA_021161565.1. GTDB lineage: Bacteria > CG03 > CG03 > CG03 > CG03 > JAGHAK01. The sequence continues at coordinate 2,990 of JAGHAK010000077.1, forward strand.
CATAAAATTTCCTCCTATATTTTCTCGAAATGAACCATTCGCACAAATTTCCTGTATCTCGAATTTATTTCGTTTTTCCCGACTGACACAAGCCGGCGGACGCCGATTCCTTCGACGGTGAAAGAGGAAACAACCGTTCCCCATGCAACCGCCTTTTTCAGTTCTTTCCACGAGACGCTCCCGCAGGATGCGATATAGCCCATAAACGCTCCCGCAAAACTGTCGCCTGCGCCGGTCGGGTCAACAGGACTTGCAAGCGGAAACGCAGGAAGAGAAAAAATTCTGTTTCCGGAAAAACAGCTCACGCCGTATTCGCCTCTCTTTACAACCACAATTTTTGCGCCCATAGAAATTATTTTTCCCGCAGCCTTTATGAGATTATTCATTCCCGTAAACTGCCTTATTTCCGCCTCGTTTATCAACATCGCGTCCAGTTTGCCTATAAGATGCGAAAGATGACGCTTTTTGCTCTCTATCCAGAAGTTCATCGTGTCACCTGCGACAAAACACTTTGGAGCGGCATTTTTTACCTCTTTCAAAACCTTCATCTGAAGAACGGGGTCGATATTCGCCAGAAAAAGAAACTCGCTCGAAAGAAATTCCGCAGGTATCCGCGGCGAAAATTCGGCAAAAACATTAAGACGGGTGTCGATGGTTTTTGCGATGTTCAAATCCCACGAATATTCCCCTTCCCACTGGAAAGTCTCGCCTTTTTTTTCCCTTTTTATTCCGGAAGTGTCTATGCCGCGACGGGATAGTTTTTTAAGGAATTTTTCGGGGAAATCCCTGCCGATAACGCCCACAATCCCGACAGGAGAGAAAAGAGAAGCCGCAAGCGAAAAATATATCGACGAGCCGCCCACCCCTCCCGAAACCCTGGCAAACGGCGTCTTTATCCAGTCCCTCGCGATGGAACCGACAACAACAATCTTTCTGACTTTTCTTTTCACTTTTCCCTTTTCAACCTTTCGCATTTCCCTTAATATATTTTCCCGCAATTGCCGAAAGTTTCTTTTTTACTTCATCCGGTACCAAATCGGGCGAAGTCATTATCGCGTTTTTAAGAGCTGTCCCGCAGGAGCATTTTCTTTCGCCGAGGTTTTTCACAACATTTCTTATCGCATCCTTTGCAACAGATGTGTTTCTGTTCAAATTAGCCACAACTCTTTCCACGCTCACCTCTTCGTTTTCTTTCCAGATATCATAATCCGTGATGTGCGCCATCGTCGCATAGCAGATTTCTGCCTCCCGGGCGAGAACCGCTTCGGGCATTGCCGTCATACCGACGACATCAGCCGAAATGGACCTGTAGAAATTCGATTCGGCTCTCGTCGAAAACCTCGGGCCCTCAATCACCACGAAAGTTCCGCCTCTATGGACTGTCGTTCCGGTTTTGCTGACAGCATCAAACAAAAGGCGGGAAAGTTCCGGACAGAACGGGTCGGCAAACTGAATATGCGCGGCGATGCCGTTACCGAAAAAAGTATTTCTTCCGCGCAATTTCGTGTTGTCGAAAATCTGGTCGGGAATGAGAATGTCGCAGGGTCTGTACTCCTCTTTGAGCGACCCGCAGGCACTCACCGAAATAATTCTCTCGACTCCGAGAGTCTTTAGGGCGTAAATGTTCGCACGAGAATTCACTTCAGCCGGAAGAATTCTGTGACCCCTACCGTGGCGGGGCAAAAAAGCGATTCTTACTCCTTCGAGTTCGCCGCAAATTACGCTGTCTGACGGTTTTCCGAAAGGCGTAGAAATTTCAACTTCCTCTTTCTTTTCAAGACCGTCCATTTCATAAAGGCCTGAACCCCCGATAACCGCGATTTTAACCTGTTCCATTTGTCAAACCTCCGACAGGGCAGAAAAAAATTCAATCATCACTTCGGAAAAATCCCTTCTGCTCCTCGTGCGGCATTCCGCGGCAAACGGATGGCCGCCGCCGGTTATGCCGGAATCGCCGAATCTTTTTTGCAATCTCAATGCGAGGTTGTGAGCGAAATCCCCGCAGTGTATCTTCCCGTTTCTGGAACGGAAAGAAAAATGAACGCCTCTTTCGTCCATCTGCGAAATCATTATGAACAAAACATCCTGTCCCGTCTGCGGCAACTGGTACAAAACGACGCTTCCCGCCATCGGCATAAGTTTTACATCGTGTCCCAGAAAAATGTAAATATCCGTCTCTTTCGCGAATTTTGCGGGAGTCGAATTCTCCATAAAAGTCATTGTTTTATTCCAGTCGTTCAAATAAAAATCGAAAATTTTCTTCGCCTTGTGCGGGGCCTTCAGATTCTCCAGAAATTCCGATTCCGCGAGGAACTGCTTCGCGCAGGATATCCAGAATTCAAGATTTTCGAAAGCGAAAAAGCCGTCTCTCACATCTGCGAGGTCCTTGTCCCTGTCATAATAAAAATACTGGAACCCGCCGCCGCCAAGAGCAAAAATAATCTCCGCCACCTGATTGAGAAGGGTTGTTTTTTCCCTCTGCTTAACCTCAAACATCGTCGGGCGGGAGGAAATTTTTTCAACCAGCCAGAAATTTTTTTCTTTCGTCTTTTCGTAAAAAGAAGCGACATAATCCGAAATATCGTCGGTGGCAGGTTCGACAGCCCAGTCCCCTTTTAGCCCTATCAAAGCGGCGATCTCGTCGCCGGTCGAGGCGACGCCCAAAAATTCGGATAAAAGGTAAACTACAAAACTTGCCGAACACCTTTTGTATCCGTCGAGAACAGGATTTACAACCGTGATTTTTTTCAAGGGGTTCCCCAAAAGAGGATGATGATCTATCACCACAATCTCGGGATGTATCTCGGCATAATCGTCATAATATCCCATTGTCGCCTTATCCACCACGAAAACGATGTCCGGCTTCAACTCGCGAGCATCTTTCGTCAGCCGTTCCCGCTCCAGTTCCATTGTCGTGGGAACTTTCACAATCACTTTGTACGAAAATTTTTCAAGAGCCCTTTTCAGTATAACTCCGGCAGAAAGGCCGTCAGGGTCGTCATGTGTGTAGATAAGCGCCGTTTTTCCCGAAAATTTTTTTATTTTTTCCGCAAGTTTGTCTATACCCGTCCTTTCCGATTCATTTTTCAAAAATTCGCCAAATTCCATAATCACTCCTGGATTTTTTCCAAAACCGCTTCGAACTGGCCAATGAGATTTGTGAGAGATTCCTTTGAATTGTCAACGACAATATAGTCGCATGGGAGAATTTTTCCAAGGCCTGCGGGATTTTCAAGATAAATTTTCTCGATGTCATCGTTTCTGTAATAGGTCTCCATCAAATCAGATGGGACAATATGATCATCGAGGGCGTTGGATTTCTGAAGTTCAAAGCGGCGGCGGTTTCTGGCGAGGCAAACATCGAAAGGACAGTAAATGTAAAGTATCAGAGCCTTTTCCAAAACTTCCCCGGAGAAATTTCCAAGCGCCCGGATATATTTGTCGCGGGCGAATTCCACAAAAACAAGGTCGTTGTCTTTTCTTATTTCAGGCAGACGGTCGTTAATCGTTTTCAAAACATCGTCGACAATCGTCCAATCGGTTACCTCGAAGCCGCCTTCTTTCCGCACATGCCTTTTGAATTCCGTGTCCGCGTCGAGAAGTTCCTTCAAAATCGGAAAATCATCAAGACGTTTGACTTTTTTGATTTTGCCGGAATCTATCAGCGTTCGCGTTATCGTCTCGTAAACAAACGACTTGCCGCAACCGGGACGACCGAGAAGAAAAATATAATCTTTCATCCCCCACCAACTCCTTACAGAAATCTTCTCATCATATATTTGGTCTCCATTTTTTTACTTTTTTATTCTCATTCTCTAATAACATCGCCAGTTGGTGGGGGATCATAATCCCAGACACTCCCTGACATAAGCAGTCTCTTCCCTGACAAGTTTATCCCTTGCGGCAATCTGCTCTTTCGTTTTCGCGGCTGTTTCCAGAATTATGACCTCAGGTTCGAGATTCTTGACGATTTTTCCGTATTCTATGAGATTTTCTTTCCGAAGAAAGCCCTCCGTCATATGAAGAGGCGGGTGGAAAACTATTTTTTTCGGAACATAGTCGTTAAGGTGAAGTTCCTTCACAAGTTCAGCGGGAATTTTTTTCATAACTTCTTCCGGTTTTTCTGGAATTTCCCTGCCCTGCTCGGCTCTTGTGAACCAGTGCCCTATATCAAGATTGAAATACACTTCAGCGCCGTTTTCGCGACACTTCTCGACGAAGGGAATTATCACTTCCGGCTCGACATAGATATTGTCGAAAGAAACATTGTTCTCGATGTGAAATTTACACTCCCCCGCGTATTCCGCAAGTTCCAAAACGCTCTTCAACAGGGACTTTTCTATCTTCTCGAGAAAAAGCGGACTGTTCATATAAAAAGGGGCCGTTCCAGGATGCATATTCAGATAAAGCGCTCCGATGTCCTTCGCGAAATCGATATGAAGTTTGTGAAGTTCGACAGCCTTCTGCCTGTCCTCCTCCTGTATGCAGGCAACACCAGAACCTATTCCCGAATAGGAAAGATGCACGGAAAAAGATATGCCCTTTTTTTCCGCATAATCCCTTATCTCCGCACGCTCCGCCGCGGACATAGCCGCGTAGGGAGATGGAACATCGCAATCAAGTTCTATGTGATCGAGTCCGTATTCAACCGCTTTATCCACCTGAAATTTGACCCTTTTCTTAAATTCCACAAGACCTATGGCATTCATGGAAAACAGGTCGATTTCGCCATTTAAAACTTTTTCTCTCTGTTCATCTTCGAGAACATCAGCTACGAACAAATTCGTAAAATTTCTGCCAAGTTTAATCATTATGACCTCCACAAAAGTTTTTATTATATCAGATTTTCCGCTTTAGGGCAAGAGTCGAAAGCGAATCGGCGACTTTATTCTTCTGCCTCGCTATATGGGAAATAGTTATAATATTCTTTCCGCTGCCGGCAATGCGCGCAAGTTTCTCCTTCGCCTCGGCAAGCAGTTTCTGGATTTCCTTATCCTTAACCCGCCACAAACCGTTTATCTGTTTTACAAGAAGCTGGGAATCGGAAAAAAGCGATATTGCGCACGGGCCTGATGCGAGTTTCATAATTTCGTCAAGAGCGATATTCAACGCGAGATATTCCGCCTGATTGTTCGTCTTAACGCCGAGGAATCTGGAAATCTCCTTCACTCTTATGCCGTTTCTGTAAATAACCGCGCCCGCGCCGGCAGGCCCGGGATTCGGCTGAGCCGCTCCGTCGAAAAAACAGGATATTTTCGTTTTTGAAGCGATTCGGGCGGCGAGGTTTTTAAGTCTGTTTTCCACATTTGCTTTTGAAAGATGCGGATATTTTTCGTAAAGTTTCGCGAAATTCTGCGTTTCCGCGAGAAATTTCAGGATTTCCCCCAGGTCGGGATCTTTCGAAGCCATTAGAAATCTTCTTGTTTTTTGTAGAGAATTCTGCCGCAGTTGTCGCAAAGGGTCATATCCGAAGACAAAACCTCATTTATTTTCTGTTTTGTCAGAGAAATGTTGCATCCGCCGCAGGAATCGTTCTCCGTAACTTCCACAACGGCTAAGCCGCCTTTAGACTGTCTTATTTTTTCATACTTTTTCAGAAACGAATTTGTTTTCTGGTCGCTTTCGAGTTCGGCAACGACAGATGCCCTGGCGCTTTTCTTTTCTTCCAGAAGTTTTTCAATCTGCGTCTTTCTAACCTGAATCTCGTCTATCCGCGATTTCAGCATTTGTATCTGCCTGTCGCGGGAGTTTTTAGCCTCGTCCAATTCTTTCTTTACCTGTTCAACTTTTTCCATAATTTCGAGAATGCTGTCCTCCACTTCGGAAACCTGAGCCTTTTTATCGTCAATTGTTTTCAGCAAAGTTTTATAAGCCTCATTCGTTTTCACCGTGTAAAGTTCACTTTGTGCCTTTTTTATTTCCTCTTCCAGTTTAAGCATGTCGTTTTCAAATTCCCGCTGTTTCACAGCCAGTTCCTTGAAAGCCCGTTCCCTCTCGGCAATATCCTGTTTGATTGTTTCGATATCATTGTTTATCTGCTCTATTCTTTCAGGCGAAGAATTTATTTCCGAATTTATCTCATCAATCTCAATGTCAATTTTCTGAAGTTCAATTATTTTTCTAATCATTTCTCAATACTTATCCTTTTACTACATCTTGGGCAGCATAGGATTTGAACCTATGACCTCCCGCATGTGAAACGGACGCTCTAACCAACTGAGCTAGCTGCCCCGCTATTTCTGGGCCTGGTAGGACTCGAACCCACGACCAACGGATTATGAGTCCGCCGCTCTGACCAACTGAGCTACAGGCCCCGAAAATTCGCCGAAGGCGAAAATTATTAATGGGGACTCCGTTCCCCCCTTAACCCACCTCGGGGTTTCAAAGGGGCGGAACCCCTTTGCCAAAAATTCGCTCCGCCGGTGGCGGAGCGAATTTTTATTATACAATTTTTCGCGCAATTTCAAAATACAAAAAAATTCTTCAAAATGCCGAACAGTTCATCTTTCTTAAAAGGCTTCAAAAGAAATGCCGAGGGGCCAGCCGGCCTGTGCATCTCAAAAATTTCCTTGTCTTTGACATAACCCGACGCAAAAATGACAGGAATGTCCTTAAATTCGCTCATCTCGCGCAGTTCCTTTATCGCTTTCCATGCGGAAATTCCGGGCATTATCACATCCGTTATTATCAAATCCGGTTTGAATTCCACAGCTTTTTCCCTGAGTTCTATACCATCCTTCGCCTCGCAGATTTCATAATTTTTCAAAAGTGTCTTGAGGAGAACCCTAACGGCATATTCGTCGTCGGCAATCAGAATTTTTTTTAGTTCCCTTTTCTCGAATTTTTCATCAAATTTCCGCGGCTTTAATTTTTTCCCGAGGAGAAACTCCATCTTTGCCACCAACTCGCCCTCATCCCGAGCGCTTTTCGGAAAAGGAAGATAAACCGCGCCGCCGTGTGTTTTTTCCACATTTATTCCTTCGGGAAAAAGCACAATTATGGGCACCGAAAATTTTGCGATAATTTTCTGGCAGACATCGTAGATATTCAGATTCTGCCGCCCTGGAAGGAGATAGTCCACCACACACAAATCGAGTTTTTCCATTTTCAGAATTCTGTCGGCAACCTCGAAATTTCTCGCCTCCCGAAATTCGCAGTCATATCGCCTGAGAATAAGTTTTATCTTGAATCTTCTGTCTATATCCGGGTCGGCAAGCAGTATTTTTGTCACTTATCCTCCGAAGAGCCTGTGGAAAAAACCTTTTTTTCTGGCTTTGCGTACAACTTTTCTCGTAAGTATCCTTCTATTGCCGATTCTGTCGGAAGCGATTATTTCGATTTCGTGCGGGCCCATCGGCAGGTAAATCAACTGCGAAAAAGTTCCGTCTTCCGCGATTTCGGTATCTGTGGAATCTATATAGAGTTTTGCGATATTTTTGCTCACCGAACCTTTGACCTCGACAAACTCATCGTAAACGGCAACGCCGTCGGGCGGATACAAAACAACGACATTCAGACTGTTCTTCTGACGGTTGATTTCAAAACTTCTTACTTCGGAATATCTGGACTTTCCTTTTCCTGTGCGGTATTTGAACCTGTAAAAATATCTCCCGTCCACCAATTTTTTCACTTTTTTCTCTATATCGGCAGGTTTGCCGCTTAAAATAATCTGAGAAAAATACTCGTCGAGCGAGATTTCGACTTTTCCTATTTCCTTCCGTTTGCGCTTTTTTTCTTTCTTCGCGTCTTCCGACAATTTTATTTCGCCCGGCTGGAAAGTTCCCATTTTCTTTATATCTATCGCATTCATCTGGAAACTGGCAGGAAGAGTCAAATCGCCTTTTAACTTTACCATTTCCTTAATATCCGGCAGTTTGACTTTTGAAGGGGACATCGGAATCTTTCCAAGTTCTATTTTCGACCCGAAGCCCTTGCTGAGTTCTATTTTCTTTCCCGCGCCGGTCACATCAATTTTCCCGTCGTAAACTTCGACTTCGGTCGTCTTGTCATCACCGACCTTCGCTTTGAATAAACTGTTTTCTTTTGGCTCTATCACAGCTGAATTCGTCAAAATTTTTGTTTTCGTCGCATAAATTTCCCCTTTGATGAGATTGACCTCCTGCTTGAATTCCCTCGGTCTTATTATCGCCAGCGCATTGGGCGAAATTTTTGTGATTTCCTTGGTTGGGAAAAGGATTTTCGCGTATGAGTTCGCAAAAGTCCTTATGGCGTCTTCGAAAAATATTTTCTGGTTTAAAACGGCGTCGCGAAAAACATTCTCTCCGCGCGCGCGGTATTCCACCCTATTTGTCTTTTCGATGAGATGCGCCGCTCTCATCGATTCTTTTATCTCCTCTACCGGCACGAGAAGGCGGTCTCCCGGATGAATCAGATTGGGGTCCCCGCTTGTCAGAACATTGTATTTTAAGAGTTCAGGCCACCGTGAGGGATCTTTCAGATAAAGACGCGCTATTTCGTGAAGGGTGTCGCCAGGAATAACCCTGATCATCTGAAGTTCCCCTCTGCCTTTTTTTTCTTCGTTTTTGGCAAAGGAAAAAGGAACGCAGAGGATGGCAAAAAAAGCGAAACCCAGCGCAATTGCCTGTTTTCTATTTCCCATCCCTCTTCCTTTTAATGTCTCCGTTGTCCTTGTAAAGATCTTTCGGAATCCAAAAACTGAATGTCGAGCCCTTGCCGAAAGTCGATTCTGCCCAAATTTTTCCATGATGCGATTCGATGATGTATTTGCATACGGTCAGGCCCAGACCCGTGCCGGTTTTTTTCGAGGCGGTGCCGGCGACCTGATGATATTTTTCGAAAACTTTGTCAATCTCATCGGCGGGAATACCCCGGCCCGTGTCGCTTACGGAAACGCAAACCGCGTCTTTTTCGGGAAAATTGTTTTTTATGATAATTTTGACTGACCCGCCCTCGGGGGTAAACTTTATAGCGTTCGATATCAGATTCGTAATCACTCTCTCTATCAAGTTTTCATCCGCCTTTATCGGTCGCACTTCTCCCGCGACTTCCATAGATAGGTCTATTTTCAGATTTTTCGCCTGCGGCCAGAAAAAATCGACAAGATGCTTCGCCATCTTCGGCAAATCCACATCGGAAAGCGACAGAACCATTTTCCCCGCTTCGAGTTTCGATATATCCAAAAGATTGTTTATCATTGTCAGAAGTTTTTCCGATGACTCGTCCATAATCCGCAGAAAATTTTTCTGCTCGTCGTTAAGTTCGCCGACCGTTTCGTCGAGAAGAATTTCCAGAAATCCCCTGATGGAAGTCATTGGGCTTCTCAAATCGTGCGTTATCGAATGAAGAAAATCATCCTTCATTCTGGCGAGTTCCTTTTCAAGCGTTATATTTCTGACCGTTATGATATTTCCGAGAATTTTGTCATCCCTTGTTTTGACGGGATAAGCGACAGCCTCAAAAAACTTCGGCACATCTCCATAACTCATATCGAGTTCCATCTTCTGCTGTTCCTGGCTTTTGACCAGTTCCGCCATTTTGGAGCCTATGGATTCATTTTCTATCGCTTTCGAAAGTTCCCAGCCGACACAGTTATCCGGCATGGAAAAAATTCTCCTTGCCATCTCATTGGCGATGATTATCCTGTGCTGCTCATCTATCATTATGAGCCCGTCTCTTATGGAAAAGACGAGAGCGTCAAGTTTGTCCGCCTGCATCTGGTCGTATCTCTTCAATTCATCCATCATAGAATTGAAGATGCCCGCAAGTTCCCCTATTTCGTCCTTGGACTTGACAGACACCGGCGTGGAGAAATCTCTTCTTGCGACCCTCGCCGCCGCGCGGCTCAGCGCAAGCAGCGGCTTTGAAATGCCCTTTGCCATCAGAAAAGCCGCGAGAAACGCCACAACGGAAATCACGAAAATCTGAGCGTAAGTGTATTTTATCAGTTTGTTGGTAAAATCCTTTATGTGTTTTTTCACTTTTGCCACAGGAGCGTAGGCCGTGGATTTCGTCTGCCAGACGATAATGCCCCAGCCCGTCATGCGGGACGGACTTATCGAACCTATCATCGGAATACCATTCAATCCGAGAAACTCCTTGCTTGTCGGCATTTTTGAGGAGAGGAACTCTTTTATCAGAGACAAATCCGAAATATCCACTTTTGTTTCCATTTTATTCTTGTCTGAATGGAGAATTATCCTCCCTCTGTCCGAAACGATAAAAATCTCCTCGCTGGTCGCCGCCGGAGCAATGGAAAGTTTTTTAAGAATTCTTTCGAGATTTAAAACCGCAAAAAAATATTCCGAATCGCTGAACCTATAAATGAAACTTACCAGCGGCCGGTGACTAAAAAGGTACACATCGCTGAGACGGAAATTGTTTTCTTCTAATCCCTTCGAAAGATTCAGAATTTCGGAAGTTCTGAATTTCCAGTTTGGCGGAACGGAATATTCGATGCCTTTTTTTCTGTTAAAAAGAGCCACCGCAACAAACTCCTGCGTCGTGGCGTAGGCGGAAGCAACAATTCTGTCTCTCTGCCCCCGCGAAATATTCGGCATATTCACGCTGTCGACGATTATCCCGACATTCTGGATTATATCCGAAAAAAAATCGTCAATGGAATCCGCCATCCAACCGGAAAGACGGCTTTGTTTGTCAAGAATGGAAGTGGCGAGCGAATTTGTCGAAATCTCCTCGACATTCTTCGAAAGTTCCCTGTTTATGAGAATGGCTCTTATGCCCATAAAAACCAGCGGAATCACGCTGAGGAAAATCATCACAAGGGCAAATTTTTTAAAAAAACCCGAACTTTTCCTCTTTTTTTCAGGCGCTTTTTTGCGGAAAAACAGCAAGAGTAAACTCCCCCTTCAAATCGTCTTCAACCCATAACTTAAATTTGGTTAGTTTATCAAATTTTTTGTATTCTTCAAACTTTTTTGTCATCTCCCTTCCGACGAAAATCGCGACGGGAATTTTCGTATCTTCGAGGGCGGAGGCCACTTTCGAAAGTTCCCTTTTCGAAGCCAGCATAACCACAGGAATGCCGAAGCCCAGAAACGAAGCAAGTTTCTTGCCGAGTTTTCCCTTTTTCTTCGGCGCAAATCCCATAAAAATAAACTCCTTCAGTTTGACCGGACAGACGCTTAAGAGACACGCGACGGAAGTCGCTCCGGGAATCGGCGTCACAACGACACCGCGGGCAATCGCTTCCTTTACAAGAAGAAAACCGGGATCCGAAATGACAGGCGTTCCAGCAGATGTCAGCAAAACGCACCTGTCCAGATTTTCCGTTCTTCTGAAAATTTTCTTCGCGTAAAAAGGATTATCGGCGGGATACTGGAAAAAAATCTTGTCCGTAATAGCGAGGCTGTTGAGAAGGTTTTTTGTTTTTCCCGCGTTTTCGCATATAACGGCGTCGGCTTCGCGGATTGCGCGGATGGCTCTTTCGGTTATATCGCCGAGATTTCCTATGGGTGTGGCGACTACTTTCAGTTCTCTCACTTTATCATCTTCAAAAATTCTTTGACGATAAACGGATCGAACTGCGTGCCGCTGCCGTCGAGAAGTTCTTTCACGGCGTCTTTCCTCTTCATAGCGTCTCTGTACGGCCTTTTCGAAACCATCGCATCCCATGCGTCGCAGACAGCAACAATGCGGGCGCCAAGGGGAATTCTGTTGCCGGAAAGACCCATCGGATAACCTTTGCCATTATACCATTCGTGGTGAAACGCGACTATCGGAACAAAGCGATTAAAAAACTCCGCTCTTCCAATAACATCCATCCCCACCGACGGATGCTTCTCGACAGCCTTTCTCTCCTTTGAATTCAGTTTCGCCGGTTTAAGCAAAATCCTATCGGGTATCCCTATCTTTCCTATGTCGTGAATCAGTGCGGCGTCTCTGAGAATAATCAAATCTTTCCCTCCAATGCCGAGACGACGGCCAAGCCTCATTGTGAGATTCGCGACGCGCCAGGAATGCCCTCTTGTTGCAGGAATTCTCTCGTCCAGAAGTTTGGCAAGGGTTTGAATGGTATCTATGTATGCGTCCTCGAGGCGCTTGAGAAGCGACTGGTTCTGTATTGTCATAGCGGCTTCGTCGGCAATTACGCGAAGAACTTTCATCTCCTCTATCTTAAACGGTTTTCTCGACCGCTTGTTGTTAACATTCAGAACGCCTATCGCTTTGTCTCCTGCTATCAGTGGAACGGAAACAAAACTTTTCGAATAATATTTCACGCGGTTTTTCTTTTTGAACCGCGGGTCCTTTTCAATGTCTTCGCAGAAAATGGAATGTCTTCTCTTGAAAACAAGACCTGCCACCCCTTCTCCCGGCTTCAAAGAAGTCGTCTCTATGACTTTTCTGGAAAGCCCTCGTGCTGCGACAATTTCCAAACGATCTTTGTCTTTGTTGTAAAGCATCAGAGAACCCATTTTCGTGTTCATCAAATCCGTCGCCTCTTTGATAATCAAACGATAAAGTTCTTTTTTCCTGTTGACCTGCCATGACAAAACACTGTATTTATGCAGCCCTTCTATAATCCTGAAAAGTTCGTCAAATCTTTTTTTGTCGATTACAATCATAATTGATATTGTACAATTTCGAAAAGATTTTGGCAATATTTTGACGCGGAATCTAAAATTCTACTATAAGAATTTTGCAACATTCAACCATTCAAAATTCAAATCGCCCGCCTGCCAAAAACATATACCTACATCGGCGGGCAGGCAAGTTGATAAGGCAAATCCCCCCTCTCTTTCTCCCCCGCCTTTGGCGGGGGAGATTAAGTAGGGGGTTCTTTTACCTTTTCTCCTTTTCACTTTTCAACTTTTCCACTTTTCATCTGTCATTTTTTCATCACTTCATCACTCGCAATCTTGCCGTCAGGGACGCTCTCGCAAGCGGAATCGCTCGCTCTGTGTTCGCTGCGAAAACCGGGTCGAATTTCTCGCTCACACAGTCCTGCTGGCAAGAATTGCTCGCGATGTTTTTGATTTTTCCATTTTTTATTTCCCTTGTCATTTCGAGCGATAGCGAGAAATCTTTTTTCACTTTTCATCCCTCACCTGCACGCAGGTGGGGGATTCATCTTTCATTTTCTTTCTTGGGGCGGTTCCGTAAGCCGGATTCTGTTTTAGGCAGTCATTCATCTTAGCGACCTACCCGTCCCGCCCTTTCCTGCGCGGTTGTTTGCCGCAGCCGGCAGGAAATATTGGACGAGCAGCTTTACTTCCCCCGTTTCAAAAGGGGAAAGGGCGGGACTGCTTGGTCTTGCTCCCGGCGGGGTTTAGCCTTTTCACTACAGCCGAACTGTACCTGGTTTCTGTGCCACTTTCCGTCCTGCCCGAAAGATGCGAGCAGTCTTCCGATTATCTCGGAACGCCGCGCTCTGCGGAGTCCGGACTTTCCTACCGCCTTTATCAGGCGATTAACTGCCCGAACCGCCCCATTTATTGCCCTCAGTAGTATCTTATAAAAAAAAACTTTTCTGGACAATATTAGTTTTTGTCTTTGTCATTCTCTTCTTTTTCTCTCAACATTCTATGTTCTTTTATTTTTTCCCTGC
>JAGHAK010000009.1 GCA_021161565.1 Elusimicrobiota bacterium
CAGCATACTGCGAGAATATCCCTGCCTGTGAAAATTTCAAAAAGAGGGCTTTCAAGATTCAAGATAAAGTATTGGTCTTCGCAGTTAAACGGTGAAAATTATCAGTCTGGGTACAAAATTGAGGAAAGACTTTCTTTTTTGAAAAAGAGAAGTAATAAAACCGAGATTTTGCTTGCTTTTGCGAATAGAGATTATCTCAAAGATGAATACAGTTATCTTGATGGAACGAGTTACGAATTGTCTCTTTTGCGCGTCCTGTCAGCAGGCAAATGGAAAATGTCGATAAACTGCGGATATAAAAAACAGGACGCAAAGGATAATTCGGGAATGGAAGACAGTTATACGCTTTACACTAGTTCAACTTCTTCAACAGTAAAGAAAACTGCGTTTTTCAGATGTTATTCCTTTGATGAGTATGAATTCGGCATAAAGGGCAAGCGGAAAATATTTAACAATGTTTCTTTTGAAGCCGCGGTGAATTACAGTATGAGTATGTATAAGGACGAGGATTCGTGGTTTGAAGAGAAAGTGTATTATAAGGATGTCAACAACAATTGGTATGAGATAATTACAACCACTTACACATATTTAGAGCCGACCGGTGAGCCCACAGCCAAAACGAAATTGAGAAAGGACAGGCGTTTTTCCGCAAAAGTGTCTCTGACAAAACCAATTTCGAAAAATTTTAATATCTCGCTGGAATACAGTTACACGGATACAAAATCAACAATTGGCAAAGAGGATTACAGGGACAGAAATTATAGAAGATCTGTGATATCCGCTTCTTTGAATCTGTTTTTCTAGGGAACTAAATTTATTTAGATGACGTCTAATTTATCGGAGAATAAAAATGGAGATGGAATTAATAGAAAAAGCGAAAAGGGGCGATGTCGGTGCGTTTGAGGAACTGATAAAAAAGCACGAGCAGAGGATTTTTAACATAGCATATCATTTTTCGCAAAGTGTGGTCGAAGCCGAGGACATTGCCCAGGATGCTATCGTCAAAATATTCAAATCCCTGAAAAATTTCAGAGGGGAAAGTTCTTTTTCAACATGGGTTTTCCGAATTGTGAAAAATGTTTATTTTGATGCCGGCAGAAAATCGTTCCGGAGATACGAGACGGCTCTTCCTGAAAATTTTGAGTGGATGGACAAAAAGACAGCGGAAGAGGATTTGGAGAGAAAAGAACTTTTGGTTTCGGTTGAGTCTGCTGTCAGGGCGCTTCCGTATAAGTTTCGTATGGTGGTTGTTTTGTGCGATATAGACGGATTCGATTACAAAGAAGCCGCTGAAATTCTGAAAGTCCCCGTTGGAACGATAAGGTCGCGATTGAGCAGGGCGAGGGCAATGCTGAAAGAAGTTTTAGGGAACTTTTTGAATGGACAAAGCGTCTAATTTTATGGAAGGGGGAAAAATGAATTGCAAAACGGCAAAAAGCAAAATTTCGGATTATGTAGACGGAATTTTGGAAACCGACGAAAGGATACTTTTTGAAAATCATATTTCTTCCTGCCCCCGCTGTGCTGAAGACCTGAAAAAAATGAAAAAATTGAAGGATATTATGGGTTTGATTCAGGCACCTGCTTTGTCCGAAGATTTTGACCGCAAATTACACTATAAACTGATAGAGGCGAAATATAGAAATCAGGGTTTTGCGCTTGAGCGAATTTTTGATTTTTTTAGACCAGTTTCTGTGCGAGTCGTCTCGATTTCTGCTGTTGCTGCGGTTGTTGTCGCTCTTATTGTTTTTTCGGGTAGAAGAAACGAAGTCATTTTTGTAAACGGTCCCGGAGATTTTGCAGGGTATAAGACGGCATCTTTTGCCAGGGTATTGAATGTTAACAGGGAAGGCATTCTGAAACTGAATTTCGTTTCGGGAAAGAAAATCAAAAACATTGAGTTAAAAATAGAACTGCCTGATGGAATTGCTCTCGCTGACGGCAGCAGAAATGTGGAATGGCGGGGGAATTTAAGAAAAGGAAATAACATTGTTTTGCTTAAGGTGAGGGGAGTCAAAGTCGGACAGTGGGATGTGCGGGCTAATCTCAGAAAAAATTCGGTTGAAAAGACTGTGGAGAGGAAAATTTTTGTTAAACCCGACGAGATATAATCGGGGAGGAGGAAAAATGAAAAACGTAATCGTATCCTTGATTGGCGGAGTGTTGGTTTTCACAGCGGCTTTCGCAAGAGCGGCGGAAGAATTGCCTGTGGAGATGGATGCCGAAATTCTGGTCGAGGAGCCAGAAGGAAATGTAAATGCGGATGTAACCCTGGAAAGCGCCGAAAGAGAAATTAAGGAGTATTGCAAACAGCAGAAGTTATCCCGCAAAGATGAGAAAGAAGCGTTAAAGACGCTGAAGGAACTTGTGAAGAAGGAAATTCCGGTCGAAACGGCTGCGGCAATGGTTTCTCAGGCGGTTTCTCTGAAGGAAGTTGAGAAGGTTTGTGAAGAAGCAAGGAAACTTGCTGACATCATTGAAAACTGCGAGAAGAAGGAAAGGAAGGAATTAAAAGAATCCATTGACAAAGCGGTTGAAAAAGGCGTTCCTGTTGGAATTGTCTGTGACATTGCCGAAGGCTATATCTATCAAGGAGAAATGCCTGAAGATAAAAGCCAGGAAAGAAAAGGTAAGATGAAAGGTTTTGAGGAAGAAAAAGGGCAAATTTCCCCGGCTGATTTCAGCGAGGCACTCGATGTTCTTTCAGAACTCATCGAGAAGGGAATCCCTGTCGAGCACGCGAAAGATGTCGTCGAGGCTGCATTGGAAGACGGGAAAGATGTGAGGGACATCGCGAAGGATATCGATAAGATGAAGGAGGAAATTCAGAAGGAAGTGGAAGAAGCGGAAAAGGAAAAACCATCTTACGAAGAATTGAAAGAGACAGTAACTGATGAGAAGATGAAAGAGATGGAAGAGGAAGAGATGAATCTGATAGACGATGATAGTCAACAAATTGAGGATGCCATCAATAAAAAAGAGCAAGAGCTGATTCAAGATGGAAATCAGCTGCCAGACGACGGGGATCAACTGATAGACGATGGCTCTCAGATTCAAGATGGAGATCAACAGCGGGGCTACGAGTATCAGCTTCAGTAATTGTTTTTTATGATTGTAAGGCAGGAGTAAGCAGATTACTCCTGCCTTTTTTTGTCCCGCCATTAAAAATGGCGGGATACATGAATAATGCAGGTTAAGTTTTTCTAATTGTATTCAAAAGCAGGTTTATTTCCTCTGCTGTTGTATATCTTGAAAGTGTGAATCTGATGCTGTTTCGGGCTTGATTTTCAGTTCTTCCGATTGCCAGAAGCACATGACTGGTTTTGGATTTTAAACCTATCATGCTGCAGGCAGAGCCCTTTGAAACACAGATGCCCATTGAATTGAGATAGTCCCTGAGAAATTCTCCGCTTTCCGGAAAAGTGATATTTACATTGTTGGCAAGTCTTTTTTCGCCGGTTGGTCCGTTTAAAACAGCGTTGGGAAATTTTTTCGAAATTTCTTCTATGAGATAATCCCGCAGTTCCGCCATTTCTTTTATTTTTTTGCTGTCTGAAATCTCGACTGCTTTCGCAAATCCGACAATTCCCGGGACATTTTCCGTTCCTGAGCGAAGCCCTTTTTCATGCCCTCCGCCGTGATGAAGCGGCGTGAGTTTGATACCGTGTTTTATAAAAAGAGCGCCGACTCCTTTGGGTCCGTGTATTTTGTGAGCATTCAGCGTAACAAGGTCAAGATGCGCATTTTTTACATCTATAGGCACTTTTGTAAAACTCTGGCACGCGTCAGTGTGATAATAAATTTTTGTTTTCAGTTCTTGTTCTTTTCCGCGAATTATTCTGCCGATTTTTTCGATATCCTGAATTGTTCCGATTTCATTGTTGCCGTGGATTATGGAAACAAGGACGGTTTCTTTTTTTATCGATTTTTCGAGTTGCTCGAGATTTACAAAACCTTCATTGTCAACATCAAGGTAGGTTATTTGCCAGCCCTGTTTTTCCAGCCATCTGCATGCCTCAAGAATACAGGAATGTTCGATTTTTGTTGTGATTATGTGGTTTTTCTTTCTATTCGAAAAAGCAATACCCTTTATTGCAAGATTGTTTGATTCTGTTCCGCCTGATGTGAAAATTATTTCATCTGGTTTTGCTATTTATTTCTTTTGAGATTGTTTTTCGTGCCCTTTTTATCGCATCTTTTGCTTTTTTGCCGAGTGGGTGTGTTGAACTTGCGTTTGCGTAAATTTCAGTAAAAAAGGGAAGCATTGCTTTGAGGACTTCATCGTCGACTCTTGTGCTTGCACCATTGTCAAGATAAATAGTATCCATTATCGATATCTAGAACCTATCGCAGATTTTTATGCTGCTTCGACTTTTTTTACTTCCGGAATTTCTGCTTTGAGCGCTCTTTCAACACCCATTGTAAGGGTCATCTGGGACATCGGACATCCTCCGCAGGCGCCCGTGAGACGAACCTTTACGACGCCGTCTTCTGATACTGAAACGAATTCCACATCGCCGCCATGAGCCTGGAGCGACGGTCTGATTTTTTCAAGAACCGCTTTTATTTTTTCTTCCATGTGTTTCTCCATTTCCATTTATGGATTTATAATTTCGCTTACAATTCCAAAATCAGGACCTCCTATATGCATCAGAGGTTTTGCTTTTTTTATGTTGTATTTCCCATTATACAAATCGTCGCGCACACTGGCTTCAACGATTTTTCCTGTAACGAGAACATGGTCGCCGGTTCTGATAATGTCTTTCAGTCTGCATTCGAAATGGGCGATACACTCTTTTATTTTCGGCGACTTTACGTTTTTGGATTTTTCCTCGGTGAGTCCTGCTTTTTCAAATTCGCTCACTTCATAGTCGAATGCTTTTGCGCAAATCCAGAGTTTTTTCAAAATCCCTTTTCCCGGAATATTTACAACAAAGTCTTTTGTTTTTCTGATGTTTTTCACTGTGTCGTGGTCGGGGTCGGACGCGAAAGCGACAATCGGCGGTTCGATGGAGCACGGCATAACAAAACTGAACGGCGCAGCATTCGAAATTCCGTTTGCGCTGACAGTTGACACAAGTGCAGCGGGTCTCGGAGCAAGAACCTTATACCAGAGTTCAGATTTTAATTTCATTTTCACCTCCGCATATTTTAGATTCAAAATTCAAAATGATAAAGTGACAAGTTAATAAGTTAACAAGTTGATAAGGGAAAATCCCCCCCTCTCTTTCTCCCCCCTTCCAGGGGGGAGATTAAGTAGGGGGTTCTTTTACCTTTTCTACTTTTCACCTTTCACTTTTCACCTCTTCGACATAAACCCTGTTGCCTGCAATGACTTCAAAATCGTCTCCGTCGCAGAACGGGCAGGTCAGCCCTGGCAGTTCGGTTATTTCCTTTCCGCAGGATTTGCAAAGCAGCCGCGGGCCTTCCTGCCTGAATTTGAGTTTCGTTTTTTGCCATCCTTTTTCCGGAAATATATGGTCGTAAAAAGAGTGTTTCAGAAAATCGATGTCTATTCCGCTCGCTTTTCCAACGACAATGGTTATTTCAGCCGGAATTTTGCCCAGCGTTTCTTTCTCTATATCTTTCAGAAGTTTTCGCGCTTCCGCGAGTTCATGCATTTTTTACCTCCCTGATTTTTTCGCAGAAAAAATCGGCGATTTCCCTGCCTGCCCTTTTTATTCTATCAGAAATTCCCTCGTTTATGGAGTTTTTTTCGGCGGGAATGCCAACAAAAACGCATTTTTTCCCTGCTTCGTCGAAAAAAAATTTCATTTCGCCAAGATTAAGGGAGTGCGTCGAAATGCCCTGCGTCCGCAGTTCGTTCAGCCCGCATACGGATATTTCCCTGCCGCTTACGGCGTCGACTATGAAAACGAGTTTTTGCGGTTTTTCGAGGATTTTGAAAAGGTGGTTTTCGAGCGCAACTCCGGCATTTATGAAATTTTCGGGAAATTTTTTTCTGCCTTCTTCGGCTATGAAACAGCCGATAGCATCATCTCCTCTGATTTCATTTCCGACTCCAACAACGAGAAAGTTCTCATTTATGATTTTTTTGAGTTTTTCTCGCCAGTGAGATGTTTCAGATTGAGTCATTGATGACAACCCTGTGTCGGCATTTGGGACAGAGCAGTTCGAACAGGTCGTCTCGCCTGTCGATTTTTATTTTCCTTTTTGTCTCGTCGACAATGCCGAGTTCTTTGAGTTTCAGATTGAGCAGACCGAGATTCGCCGTCTGTTTTTCGCCGATTTTGGAGAGAGTCCACAAAAGATGTTCTTTTGTCGAGATTATTTCCCCGCAGTTCGGGCAAATCACCAGTTCGCAATCTTTTTTTTCGCGCAAGTTCTCTTTTTTGAAGCCCGCGAGAGCGAATTCGGGAACCATTTTTACTCCGTCGCCTGTAGTGCAGATTCTCTCGCATTCCCCGCACATAATGCAGTGGTCGTAACGCCAGATTATCGTTCTTTTTTTGTTTTGTATGTCATCTATCATTTCAATCGCCTCGGCTGGACACCAGTTGACGCATCCGCCGCATCCCACGCAGGTTTCCTGCGGCTGGGGCTTTCCCCTGAACCGCGGATGGATTTCGGGTTTTCCGAACGGGTATTTCGTTGTAGCCGGGTGGCTAAAAAGAGACCTTATCGCTTCTTTTAACTCTCTTAGTTTTGGATATTTCATCCCCCACCAACCTTCCTTTTTTTTCGGTTTAAACTATTAAATAAATCATCTTCGTCTTTAACGGTTGGTGTGGGATCTTTTTTCTTTGTAAGAATCTGGATTATATCTCTTCGCGAGACGATTCCGACGACTTTCCCGTTTTCGACAATCGGCACCCGGCGGAATTTGTTTTTTGAAATCGTATCGGCAATTTTTTCGACTTCCGCCTCTGGCGGGAAACTTGTGACTTTAGCCGTCATCGCCTCGCGCACCTTTGCTTTCTCTATTTTCCTTTTGGCGGAATAACTTATTATGTCCTTTTCGGTTATTATTCCCACAAGAGTGCTTTCGGAATTTACAACAGGCAGCCCGCTGATTTTCTTTTCCGTGAGAATTTCAATCGCTTTTTCAAGTTTTTCATCTGGATTTATGAAGGTGACTTCCCTGCTCATAACATCTCTCGCCCGCAAAATGTTTACAGGCTCGTAGAAATCGCAGACGCTCTTCTGCCACAGTCGCACCCCCGCTTTATAGGCGCCTCTCGCGAGAGCGTGGGCGGCTGTGGGGGATGTTATCAGAATGAACACCATGCAGAGAAGCGCTTTCGCTCCGAGCGGGGTAAATCCGCTTTTTACGAAGACGCCGAATAAAATCATGCAGGTTCCCATCGTTACGCTTTTTGTCGCCGCCTGAAGACGATTGTAAACATCCGGCAGCCGAATGAGTCCGACGCATCCGAGAAGGTCGAAAAGAATGCCGACCGAAATCAGGGAATATCCTATAATTTCACTCATCGAATCCTTTACCCTCCAGGTGTTTCACAATCGCCAGCGTCCCAATAAAGGAAAGCAGACTCCAGGCAATCGCGATATTTATGTAGAAATCCCGACCCGTAAAAACCGCGAAAAGAGCGCAGAACCCGACGACGACGATTCCAAGAATGTCTATTCCCACGGCTCTGTCCGGCGGAGTGGGCCCTCTGCCGATTCTGTAAAGGCAGAAAAAACAGCACAAAACAAGAACGGAGAAATAAATCTCAATCATTCGAAAATCCTCGCTAAAATCCTTTCGAACCTGCCCGCGATTTTTTCGGTTGCCTCTTCTGTATTTTGGCTTTTCACAGAAATCCAGTGAATGTATAGAAATTCCCCGATTATGTCAACTGTGAGAGTGCCCGGCGTCAGGGTTATGGAATTTGCGAGCGCCGTCCTGCCTGCTTTCGACTTCAGTTTCGTTCTGATTTTCACAATTCCCGGTTTTATCGGAAGCCGCGGATGAAGAACCCGCCAGGCGACATCGAGATTCGCAAGAACCATATAATACGCGAAGACGGGAATGTAATAAAGAAACCAGAACCATCTTCGGGGATTCCAGGATTTTTGCGGAATTTCGAGAAAATACTCTCCGAAAATCATTGCCACGAGAAAAGCCGCCGCCAGACCCAGCGTGAAATTTTGTATATCGAAGGGAAGAGTCAGAAGAATCCAGATTGCAAAAGCGATAAAGAAAAGCGTCAGTTTTTTCATTTTAGAACCAACTCCCTGTAATTTTGCGGATTCAGGGCATCTGCGGCGGGAGAAAGAAACTCTTTTCTGAACTTCGGCAGATAAAGAAGGGAAGCCGCGAGACAGAGAACCGCGAGGATGAGCATTGCCGAAGTCATCGATGCCGGGACTTCCTTCAGGTTTTCATATTCTTTTTTTTCTTCGCCGAAAAACACAGTTTTCTGGACTCTGGCGAAAGCGGCGAGAGTGAGAACGCTTCCGAAAATTGCCCAGAGCGCAGCCGCCGGATTTTTTGCCGCTACCGCGGCGAGAATAATCAGAAGTTTTGAAAAAAAACCGCCGAAAGGAGGAATGCCCGAGATGCTGAAACTGCCGATCAGAGAAGTCGCTGCGGTGGCAGGCATTTTTTTCGCCAACCCGCCGAGTTGGAACATCTGGCGAGTTCCCGTGCGGTAAAAAACTGCGCCGGAAGTAAGGAAGAGAAGAGATTTCATTATGGAGTGATTCAGGAGATGGAAAATTCCGGCGAGAAATCCAAGTTTTGTATTGAGACCGAAAGCGAGAAGAATCAGCCCGATGTTTGAAATGGACGAATAAGCCATAAGACGCTTCAGATCTTTCTGGGCATTCATTGTCAGAGACGCCACGATAATTGTGGCAATCCCGACATATCTGAGAATAACTGCCCCCGTCTCCCAGTTGAAAACGCCGAAAGCGATGCGGATGATTGTGTAAATCCCGAGCGTTTTTATCAGAACCCCCGAAAGCATCGCCGAAATCGGCGCCGGCGCCGAAGGGTGGGCGTCGGGAAGCCACGAGTGAAAAGGAACTGCAGCGGCTTTTATCAGGAAGCCGAAGGTAAAAAGAATAAGCGGGAATTTGGCTATTGACGGATTCGCCCGCGCGGCTTGGGAAATAAAAGCCATATTCAGAACGCCGAATCTGGAATAAAGAAATGCGATTCCGAGCAGAATAAAAGCGGAGGCGATACCGCCCATTACGATGTATTTGAACGACGCTTCGATCTCTTCGGCTTCCGTCCCGAATCCAACGAGGGCATAGGATGAAATCGACGCGATTTCCAGAAAGACAAACAGGTTGAAGAAGTCTCCTGAAAGAATGACGCCGTTCATTCCGGCGACCATCAGCAGAAAGAGGGAATAGTAATATCTTTTTGCCGTGTAGCGTTTCATATAATCAACGGAAAAGAGAGTCGCGGCAAAAGAGACGGTATTTACGACGCAAAGCATCAGGACGCTGAGCCCGTCGGCGACAAGGTTTATTCCAAACGGGGGTTCCCACCCTCCGACGGTGTATGAACCCGTTTTTGAAATTGACAGAAAAGAAAGAACCATAAGCGCTGCGGTCGCGAGATTTGCCGCGCTGTCGGTGACGGCATATCTCGCGTCGCTTTTTATCAGATGATTGAGAAGTACTATGATAAAGGCGCCGGCAAGGGGAATAATCACAAAATAGGGGATCATCCTTTCAATTTCCTTATTTTTGTCACGTCGAAAGTTCCGTGTTTTTCGTAAATCCTTATGGCGACGGCGACCATCATCGCTGTTACGCCAAGGCCTATAACAATAGCCGTCAACACCAGCGCCTGCGGTAGCGGGTCAACGCTTTTCGCTGCGAAATAATTGATGTTCATCGTTGAGTCGAGAATCGGGGCAATTCCGCTCTTTTTGTAACCTACTGTAATGAGAAACAGATTCACAGCATAATCCATTATCATAAAGCCGATTATTATTTTGACGAGATTTTTTTTGCAGCAAACCCCGTAAAGTCCCACGAGGAAAAGCGTCAGACAAAGAGCGTATATCATCCCCCACCAACTCCTTTGTTTATAGAATTTCTCATTTTTTTCACCATCCTGCTATTTAAAACACGCGCATAAAACATTTTCAGTTGGTGGGGTATCATTTCTTCCTCACCATTTCGAGTTTATCGCCTCTCAAAACGACTCGCGTTATGGACAGAACGAAGAAAACGAGAAAAATCGCCGACATAACCTTTATACCTATGGCAATGTTAATCAGCGGGATATTCCCCGCGCTTAAAAACCTGAAAGGCATGCTACCAAATTTTTTCTGAATGAAATTGGAGAAAAAAACGCCCCCTGTGTAGATTCCCGCCCAACCGATGAAAAGAAACATCAACGCGCCAAGAGAATCCAGAATGGAACTTTTCCTGCGGCCGATTATCTTTTCGATTCTTCCTCTTCCAAAAGCGAGAGTTATAAGAATGAAACTTCCGGCGGCAATAACACCGCCCGCGAAACCGCCGCCGGGCGTGAGGTGCCCGAAAAGAACGATGTAGCAGCCGAAGAGGAAAATAAACCCCTCGACCCAGATGCAGACATTCTTCACAATTTCGCTCATTCCGTTTATTTCTGGGTTGCCGTAGCGCGTCTCATCTTGCAGATTTCGGGAACCGTTTTTTTTATCCATTTTTATTCTCCGCCGCTTTTGCTTTGCGCCTTAGAAGCGCCACCGCGCCCAGCACCGCTGTGAAAAGAACTGTCGCCTCGCCGAGAGTGTCGTAAGCCCTGTAGTCGAGAATGACGCTCGTGACGATGTTTGCCGCCCCTGTCTGGGCGAGCCCTTTCGTCAGATAATACGGAGCGACTTTGCTGAAGTTCAGCCCGAACCGCGGAAGCGTTTTCACCGCCCAGAAAGCAAAAATAAGAAACACCATAATCATCACAATATTTATCGCAAACGGGAAAAATTCCCTTTCATCCTCGAAGAAATGCGTGTCTCTGGAAATTGTCGCTCTCACTAAGATGACGAGCGTGAGAATTTCGACGACAATCTGAACGATTGCGATATCCGGAGCGCGCAGAAACAGGAAAATGACGGAAAGCATAAAGCCGACCGCGCCGACCGCTATGACTGTCGAAAGGAGCTCGCGCGCTTCAAGAGCGACCACAGCCGCCAGAATCATAAACACGAGGAAAATTGTTATAAAGGTTTCGGTCATAGCGCTATAATGATGATGAAAATCAGCCCTCCGAGAATCCAAGACAGGTAATTGTTCAGCACACCATTGTGGAGATAACTCAACAGGTCGGAAAAATAAAAAACAACGGATTTTACGATTTCATAGATGTCGAAAAGTTTTTTTTCCGCGAGAAAATAGATTTCCTTAAAGGGATGGATGTTTTCGATGCTTGTGTAAAATTCCACGCCGGAGATTTCCATTTTCTCCGAAAGATTTTCCCCTCCGATAAATGTTTTTGACCGCCTGATTTTAACATTTGAGATTACATAAATCAAAAGCCCGAGAACAATTCCCGCGGCAATCAGAATGGAAGCGGTTTTGGGCATCCAGTAGCCAGTTGTTGCAATTTCGCCGAAAACAGGTTTTACAAACAGGTCTTTTGCAAAAATTCCGCCAGCGACGCAGAAAACCGCCAGGACGATTTGCGGAAAAACAAAAGATAATTTTTCCCGTTTTCTGCCGCCTGTTTCTTGCCTTTTGCTTTTAACTCCCAAAAAAATCGCATGCGTCAGTTTGACAAAAGAAGCGAGCGTGAGAGCCGATCCGAAGAGTGCGGCGACAAGGCATAAAATAATAATGAACGGAAAGTGTCGTCCTATGGAATTTAAAACCCCCTGATAAATCAGCCATTTGGAATAAAAACCGTTTAGCGGTGGAATTCCCGAAATGGCAAATGCGGAAATAAGCATAGCCGCGAAAGTGAAAGGGTAGGTTTTGGCAAGCCCGCCGAGTTTTTCGAGGTGGTCGGTTCCCTCTCCTTCTTCGACGACGCCGGTTCCGAGGAAAAGGCCCGCTTTGTAAATGGCATTGTTCAGCATATGAAAAATCCCTCCGGCTATTCCGATGATGTTTCCAGTGGCGACGCCGAGAACCATATAGCCGACCTGCGAAACGGCGTGGTAAGAGAGAAGTTTTTTCGCCGTGTGCTGAGCCAGAGCCATATAGACGGCGCAGATTATTGTTCCTGCTCCCAGCACCATCACGATTATTTTTATATTCTCCGGCACATCGAAAATCGCGAAGATTTTGGCAAGGAGATAAATTCCGAGAAGTTTGTCGAGAGAGGCAGGCAGAAAAGCCGTCGTGGGAACGGGCGCTTTGTCGGCGCAGGGGGGAATCCATGTGTGAAGGGGCATTGCCCCGGCTTTCGCGAAGGAAGCGGCGAGAATGAAAAAGAAAACTGTTGCGCTGAAGGCGGAATTCTGAATGGAGAAAGAACCGTTGGCTTTATACAGCATCGCCGCCGCCAGAATCAGAAAACTGTCTGTCGAAGCGAGAATTATCAGCGTCTTTTTAGCCGCGGCGTTTGCCTGCGGATTAAACAGCATCATCAGGTAAAGAGCGGCTCCCGATATTCCCCAGAAGATGATAAAAACCCGCCAGTCGGCGCTTGAAACGATGCCGTAGGCGGCAAAAAGGGAAAGGAAGAAATATGAGAAGAATTTGTTTAGTTTTTCTTTGAGATATCCCGCAGAGTAAATGGAAAAAATGAAACCGAAGAAACCGATAAAAAGAAAAATTAGCCGCGAGA
Source organism: Elusimicrobiota bacterium (assembly GCA_021161565.1). GTDB lineage: Bacteria > CG03 > CG03 > CG03 > CG03 > JAGHAK01. The sequence goes on from JAGHAK010000009.1 coordinate 12,701, forward strand.
CGCTGTCGTGGGAAGATGTCTTAAACGAAAGAATTCCAGTTGCGAATACCGTAGCCGCAACTGCAGGAGCGAAATATCCGACGAATTTCTTCCAGTCGGGAATAGCAAAAAAGAAAATTGCCGCCGCCGCGGAAATCAGAGCAGGAAGAAAATCGCTGGAAATCATTTTCTCCCCTTCATCTTTTTCGTTTTTTCCTGAGACATTTTAATAAGTTCCTGCCAGTCGTATTTCAATTTCCCGTTTTCGACAGCCTGCATCCTTTCCGTGCAGCAGTAGCAGGGGTCGACAGCCGCGAGGGTAATCGCTGCGTCCGAGACGGTTCCTCCAGCCGCAGCCACTTCGTTCGAGGCGACATTCATATAAGAAGGCGCTCTGATTTTGTGCCTGACAGGGGTGTTCCCGCCGTCGCTTCTAACATAGTGCCAAACCTCGCCTCTTGGCGCTTCGTATCTTCCGATTCCCTCTCCTTTCGGAATTTCGCGCACTTCCTCGCAGATTTCTCCCTCCTTGAGGGTTTTCAGTCTGTCGAAGCACTGGTTTATGATCTTCACCGATTCAAACATTTCAAGAATGCGGCAGACGACTTTATCATACACATCGCCGTTTTCGGTCGCAATCACATTCCAGTCAACGAGACCGTATGCGCTGTTTTTTATGTCTATTTTTCTTATATCCATCGTTATGCCCGAAGGTCTGGCTGTCGGTCCTATGACGCAGTAGTAGATTGCATCCTGCCGTGAGAGCGTTCCCACATTTTTTGTCCGCGCTTTTATGATGGGGTCGTCCTGAACCGCGCCCTGAAACATTTTGAGAGCGGAAACGATAGAATTGAGTTTTTCCTTCATCCCATCGATTTCGGAATTCAGAATATCCCGCCGGACGCCCCCGATTTTCATCATCGCGTAGTGATTTCTGTTTCCCGAAATTTGCTCGGCAAGGTCAAGCACGGGTTCCCTGTATTTCCACGCCCACATCCATACGGTGTTGTATCCGAGAAAATGCCCAGCCAGCCCCAGCCAGAGGAGATGCGAGTGAATTCTTTCGATTTCTCCGATAACGCTTCGGATGTATTTTGCTCTCTCGGGAATTTCCAGCCCGAGCAAATCCTCCACAGCCAAGACATAGGCGAACGGGTGGGAAGTCGAGCAGATTCCGCAGATTCTTTCTACGAGGAAAGTTACCTGATCCCAGTGTTTGCCTTCCGAAATTTTTTCGATTCCCCTGTGGTTGTATCCGAGATTTATATTGACTTTCACGACCTTTTCCCCGAAAACCTCCAGTTCGAAAAACTCGGGTTCTTCCTGAAGCGGGTGATAAGGACCTATGGGAATTATCGTTCTGTCTTTGCCGCCGGTTTTCGCTCCGATTGTCGGCATCGAGCATACACTTTTGGGTAATTCCTCCTTTCTTCCGTATTCGTAGTCTTTTCTCAGGGGGAAAACTCCTTTGGGCCACGATGGGTCAAGAAGAAGCCTGCTCAAATCTTCATTGCCCGGGAAGTTTATTCCAAGAAGTTCGTGGATTTCCCGCTCAATCCACTTTGCCCCTTTTATTATGTCCGAAATTGTGGGGATTTCTCCTCCGTCTCTTTCCGTGAAAACTCTGAACGAGTAAATGACGCCAGTTTTGTCATCCGAAAAGTGGTAAATCACTTCCATATTTTTTATGTTGTCGATGCCTGTTGCAATGCAAAATCTTAAACCGAGTTTTCGAAACAGGAATTCAGTGGTTTCTCTTAAGTCGTCCTTTTTTATTTCAATATAATGCCGTTTGGGATTTTTCTCTTCCCACTTCACGATTCTGCCTTTTAATTTTTCCTCAATTTTCGCTTTCATAAATTCCATTTTCATTTTTCACCTTTTAGTTGGTAAGTTAACAAGTTGATAAGGCAAAATCCCCCCTCTCTTTCTCCCCCCTTCCAGGGGGGAGATTAAGTAGGGGGTTCTTTTACCCTTTCTACTTTTCCCCTTTTTAACTTTTTCACTTTTCACTTTTCACTTTTCATCTTTCATCTTTCATCTTTCATCTTTCATCTTTCATCTTTCATCTTTCATTTTCTTTTACTAACCTCTATGAACTA
>JAGHAK010000070.1 GCA_021161565.1 Elusimicrobiota bacterium
CTCGCTTATTTTTCGCCTCATCGCGAAAAGTATCTGAAAATCCTTTTTTATTGCCTTCCGGTGTTTCTAATCCTGTTTATCGCGCGATACAGTTTTTTCCTTTCGGTTTTCAACCGGTTTCTTTCCATTTTCAACCTGAAAGAAGGAGACATCGTCTCGAGACTGCAGGGTTATATAGCCACATTTCAGATTTTCAAACTTCATCCTTTAATCGGCAGAGGTCCCGAGAGTTTTCTGCTTTTGTTCCGCCGTGCCGTTCCGGCCGAATTTGTCGGCAAGATAGGACCTCTCGCCCATGCCGGATATACGCATTCATATCCGCTTCAGATTTTGGTTGATTTCGGCATTTTAGGTTTCGGCTTTTACATTTTTCTTCTTGTCGCCGTTTTGAAAAGAGCGCTGATTTCGAAAGATGGAATGAAAATTGCCGCCGCCGCTGTTATTTTCGCACATTTCTTTACGAATTTATTCGCATTCCCCACGGTAGCCGAGGTTTTTCTTTTCTGGTTTTCCGCAGCCGTGATTTTCCGTAAATTGCATTCCTCCGCTCATATTTGTTCGAATCCCGCAAGGAAAATTCTCTTTTTCGCTTCAGCCGTTTTTTTTGTTTTGCCCGCAATTACGGATTTTTTGTTTGTCGCTGGAATGCGAGCGCACTCGACGAAAAAGTCGTACGGATATCTGAAAACCGCCGCCTCGCTAATTCCGCAGGATTATCATCTGATGAATATCGGAAGGAAATACATAGAATTTTTCCGTGTTTCCGATCGGGATTTGTGGCTCAAAAGAGCGAGAACGGTTTTTGAAAGAATTGCCGACAGAAATGGCGCAAACGCTCTTGCCTTTAACGGTCTGGGCGTTGTGTGGAAGGAGTTTTATGAATTGAACCCGGCCGAAAAGTCCTTCAGGGAAGCGGAAAAAAATTTCATGCGGGCGATAGAACTGGACCCGTTTCTCAGAGCAGGTTATCTGAATCTCGCGCTGCTTTACGAAAAGCGCGGCTTTTTTGAAAATGCCGCGGAAATTTACAAAAGAGCGCTGAAAATCTATCCGAAAGATGCGACCATGCTTTTTAATTTCGGCGTCGTCAGCGCAAATGCCGGACACATTCGACATGCTCTCAACATCTGGAAGAAACTAAAAAAAATAAAGCCAGACTATCCGAAACTGAAAAAATATATTAGAGAGGCGGAAACTATTCTGAAAAAAAAGAACAAAATGGTAAACTGAAAAGTTGATAAGGGAAAATCCCCCCTCTCTTTCTCCCCCGCCTCTGGCGGGGGAGAAAGAGAGGGGGTTCTTTTACCTTTTCTACTTTTTCACCTTTTGCTGATATAGACGAGCGGACTTGCGATGAAAATGGATGAATATGTTCCTATGACGATTCCTATCAGAAGCGTCAGCGAAAAGTCGTGAATTATTTCTCCGCCGAACAGGAAGAGAGAGAGAACCACCATCAGAGTCGTCAGGGAAGTTATAATCGTTCTTGACAGCGTCTGTGTTATAGATGTGTTGAATATCTCGGAATTTTTTTTCCTCTCCGCTTTTTTTAGATTTTCGCGGATTCTGTCGTAAATCACAATGGTGTCGTTAACGGAATAACCCGCGATAAAAAGAAGTCCTGTCACGACAATCAGATCGATTGATTTTCCCGTAAAGCACATAATCCCGAAGGTGATTGTGATGTCGTGTATAAGGGCGATGACCGCCGCGAAACCCCAGATGTTTCCCTTGAATCTTATCGCGACATAGACGATTATCCCGAAAAGCGCGCCTAAAAAAGCGTAGAGGGCGGCTTTTATGAGAAATTTTCCAACCACAGGTCCGACCATCTCGAACCTCTCTATGCTTGCGGGGTTTTGGGGAAAGTTTTTGGCGAAAATATCCATCAGTTTTTTCTGCAGATCGGGAAGATTTATAGACAGGGAGAATTTCAGAATAAAGGAGTTTGTCTTCGGAAATTCCTGAATCACCGGCTTCAGTTTTTTCAGGGCTTTGCGCAGTTTGCCGATAGCCGCTTTTTTTTCGAATTTCACCTGAACGATGGTGCCGCCTGTGAAGTCGATTCCCCAGTTGATTTTTTTCGCAAAAATGTTGAAAAGCGCGAATACAAGCAACGCTCCCGAGGCGGCAAAAGCGGTTTTCCTTAATTCTATGAATTTCATTATATCGACACCTTCGTTATTTTTTTTCCGAAAAGTGAGGCATCCCAAATTGTGTGAGTCACGAAAATCGCGGTGAACATGCTTGCGGCAATGCCGAAGACGAGCGTGACGGCGAAGCCTTTAATCGGCCCGGAGCCGAACTGAAAGAGAAAAATTGCGGCGATTAGAGTTGTGATATTCGCGTCCAGAATCGTCGAAAGAGCTTTCGAATAGCCGGAGTCTATCGCGACCAGCGGCGTTTTGCCGGCTTTGAGTTCTTCTCTGATTCTTGAAAATATCAGAACATTCGCGTCCACCGCCATTCCTATCGTAAGAACAATGCCCGCGATTCCGGGCAAAGTCAAAGTGGCATCTATCAGAATCATCGCGGCAGGAAGAATCAGCAGGTCCAGAAAAAGCGCTATTACGGCAAGAATTCCCGCTTTTTTGTAGTGCAGGAGCATAAAAATGCAGACGATGATAAAACCGTAAAGAGCCGCTCTGGCTCCTTTTTTTATGGAGTCGCTTCCGAGTGTAGGCCCGATTGTCCTGTTTTCTATTATTTTAACAGGGGCAGGCAGAGCGCCTGCCCGCAGGATTATCGCGAGGTATTTCGCTTCATCGAGGGTGAACATTCCTTCGATAATGGCTCTGCCATCGGGAATGCGCGTTCTTATCACAGGTGCCGACTGGATGACATTGTCGAGGACAATCGCGAGTCTTTTGTTTATGTTGTCTCCCGTGATTTTCGCGAATTTTTTGGCGCCGTCTTTCGTGAATTCCAGCGAGATATAGGGAAGATTGTACTGCCCGCCGATTTCCACTCTCGCGTTTTTGAGATACGCTCCGGTTATTTCGGCTGTGGATTTTACAATCAGTTTTCCGCCGTCTTTCTGCGGCAGAACTTCAAAACCGTTTGGAACATTTTCGGTGTCGGTTTTGTCGCTTACGATTTTGAATTCGAGCAGAGCGGTTTTGCCTATTATTTCAATCGCTTTTTGCGGGTCTTTTATGCCCGGCAACTGGACGACAATCCATTTCTGCCCCTGTTTTACTATCAGAGGTTCCGACACGCCGAACTGGTCAACTCTGTTTCGGATTATTTCAAGCGCTCTTTCGACGACATCGCTTCTTTCGGAAGATTTTACTTTGTCTGTTTCCACCTCGAGCAGAAGACGCGTTCCCCCCTGCAGGTCGAGGCCGAGTTTGAGAATTTTTCCCGTTTTTATTTCGTCGGGGCTTCTCTTTTTGGAATACCACGAAATCGAGGGAAAAATAAAGTAAACCGCTGCGGCAGCGACCACGAGAATCGCGATTATTTTGTATTGAAGACTTTTAGGCATTCGGTTTTCTGTTAAGCACAGCGGTGACGGAATTTTTCGTAAATCTCGCGCGGCAATTTTCCGAGATTTTCAGGGTAATTTCCTTTTCCCCGATTTCGGTTATTGTACCGATAATTCCGCCGGAAGTTATGACATTGTCGCCTTTTTTCAGCGATTTCAGCATTTTCTGGTGTTCTTTCATCTGTTTCTGCTGTGGCCTGATAAGGAGAAAGTAAAAAATGAGAAAAATGAGAAACAGCGGGAACAAACTTCCTATGGCGCCGGAAGGGGTCTGTGCAGGCGCCGCCGCGTATAGAACAGATTCAAACATTGTTCCTCCAGTTTTCGAGAAATTTCTTTTTTTCCTCCGAAAATTTGCCGGTTTTTATCGATTTTCGGATACGACTTGCCAAAGATAGCATAAAATTGACATTATGTAAAGAGGTAAGCGTCTGCGCGAGCATTTCCCCAACATTGAAAAGATGATGAATATAGGCGCGGGAATATTTTCGACATACGGAACATTTGCATTTTTCGTCAAGAGGCGATTTGTCTTTTTTGAAGCGCGCGTTTCGCAGATTCAATTTTCCCGAAGATGTGAAAGCCTGCGCGTTGCGCCCGTTTCTCGTCGGCAAAACGCAGTCGAACATATCCGCTCCGTTTTCCGCGGCTTCCCATATTTCCTCGGCAGGACCCATTCCCATCACATAGCGTGGCAGTTTTTCATCGAGCGTTTCGAGATTTTCGGCGAGAATTTCCCGCCGAAGCGATTCTGGTTCCCCGACTCCGAGTCCGCCTATGGCGTATCCGTCGAAGGGAAGGTTTGACAGTTCCTCGGCGCAGATTTTTCTTAACTTTTTGTCGCATCCGCCCTGTATTATGGCGAAAATTTTCTGGTTTGTATTTTTCTGACGAAAAAATTCGATGCTTTTCTTTGCCCATTTGATTGTTTGTCTCACCGCCTTTTCCACCACCGCTTTTGGCGACGGGAAGCCAGGGCATCTGTCGAGAGTCATTATTATATCGCTTCCTATGCGCATCTGGAAATCGACTACATCGCGCGGTGTGAGAAAATGTTTTCCCCCGTCGAATTTCGAGCGGAATTCGACTCCGTTCTCGCGTATTTTGAAAAGGGATTTCAGCGAAAAAATCTGAAAGCCGCCGGAATCCGTGAGGATCGCTCTCTTCCAGTTCATAAATTTGTGGATGCCGCCGCAATGCTCGATGACTTCAAGACCGGGCTTCAGATAAAGATAATAGACATTCGCGAGAATTACCGGCGCTTTCACGAGTTCGTGCGGAATGCCTTTCAGGGTCGCCTGCGTTCCCACGGGCATAAATATGGGCGTTTCTATTTTGCCGTGGGAGGTTTCGAGAACCCCAACGCGTGCTTTTCCGCATCTATGGGTAATTTTAAAATGCTTTATCGGTTTCAATATTATCAATTTTTCGAAGATTTAGCCTGAATTATTCACCCCGCATTTTGCGGGGAATAATTCACCCTTCGGGCAGCCCTTGCACGCAAGGGCTGGGCTAACCCCGCCCTTTCTTGAAAGTTTCCTCGTCCATTATAATACATTTTTCATTTTTTTTCTATTTCACATTCCATCATACAGGCGTGAAGAACGATATTTATCAAAAAGGGCAAAAAAAATAAAATTTGGTCCAAAAGCGGAAGAGGTCAAAAAAAGGTAGGGGTATTCCGTAAACGCCGTTACAA
>JAGHAK010000062.1 GCA_021161565.1 Elusimicrobiota bacterium
AGAGCGTTTATCCACAGCGCCTGAATTTCCACGGGCTTTCCCGGGCGGGGAGTGAAGGGTCTTCCTTTGTAAACGGCGTCCATCCATGTCAGCGAAAAACCCGGGGCGAATGCCCTGATAAGACCGTCCTTGTCCATCTTTATGCCGTAATCCGTCCCCGCAATATAATTCTCTATGACAAAGATAACGGTTTTTTTCATCGATTTAAGAAAACTGTCAAATCCGGCAATTTTCTTGTATTCGGAAAGCGCCCACAGAAACCAAAGAGAAGCGTCGGCAGAATTGTAGCAAGCCGGTTCCCTGCGGGTCGAAAAAATATTCGGAAGCAGCCCTTTTCTAATATGCCCGGAGGCTTTTTCCAAAATAGTCCTCGCTTTGCCGATTCGGCCGGGATAAAGAAGGAGGCCGGGAACCGAAATCATCGTGTCCCTTCCCCACGCCCCGAACCACGGAAAGCCCGCGACAATTTCGTCTCCCGCGTCAAAATCGAGAGACGCCGAAAGCAGTCTGCCAAAAAATTTCCCTCTGTAAGAAAATTTCGCGGCGAAATTCATTCGGCTTTTTGCCCGTTCCCTTTCAAAATCAGGGAAATTTTTCAGTTTTCGCGAGGAAAAATAAATTCTGAACATTTTGTCTTTTTTAAGTGTCCTGTGGAAATAACCGGGAGAATAAACAATTTCGGAAAAGTCGTCGTCTCTGATTTTATCCTCTTCGTAAGAGACTTTTTTTGTCAGGCGGTCTTCTTCAAAAAACTTTGAGGGGTAAAAAAAACATTTCGTTTCTTCCGATTTCACGAGAAGCCAGTTTCCGCTACGGAGAAATTGCAAATCCGAAACGGTCTTTCGCAAATTATGATTTCTTCTCATTGAAAAGAAAGGTCTTACCCTGAAAGAGCAACTCGATGGACTTTTTAACCTGAACTCAACGCAAATCGAGTCCTTCCCTATGGAAAAAGAAATTTTCTCGGAAATTCTGAATCCTTTTCCCGAAATCTCGCTGGAAACTGCTGGAAAAACCGTTCGGGCACTTCCGCGCCCTTCCGGCTCAATTTGAAGAAAATTCAACAGAGAGAATCTTACGAGATTTTCGGATGAAACAAGCAATGAATGGTATCTTCTCAGATTTTTCCCCGATGCCGACGACGAAGAATATCCGCCGCGAGCATTCGTTAGCAACCACTCGACCGGAGGCGATTTTTTAATCCTTTTCAAGTTCCTGGCTGGCAGGGGTTTTGGGAAATGTTTTTCTCTGAAACGGCTGAATAAATTCGCCCGCCTGCTTCAGAATTTTCATAATGTATTTGATTTCCCCGAGTATTTTTTTGAAAGTTTCGGAATATTCCTGCTTCCCGCGATCGAACGGAGGCGGAGTGCCGGGCATGCTTTCATCTTCCAGTTCCGAAATAAGAATCCTTATTTCCTTTTTGGCTTTCTCAAGCCGGGTGGGTATTTCTTCGAGAACCGTCAACTGCTTCCGCAAATTCGCAATCAGAACCTCTTTTTCTGCCATCTGTCAGCCCCCCTGTAAAATCAAAACATCCGAAGTCAGCGGTTTTATTTTATACTTTACCTTCCCTTTTTTCGGTTTGTAAATTTTGCCTGTGAGAAAACTTTTGTATTTTTCTGCGCCGGCGCCGAATCTTCCGGAAACGGGAATTTCGATTTTCCGCGGGACGGACCCTTTGTTGAAAAGAACGATAACCCTGTCCTGAAAATATCTTTTCATATAGACGAGAACATCTCCCGAAACCAGAATATCCCTGTGCCATCCGAAAGTTATCGCGGGATGTGCCCGACGAATTTTTATGAGACCGCTCACCCAGTCGAAAACTTTCCTGTTCTCTCTTCCTAAACCCGAAAACTTCATCATTCTCCTGTTGTCGGGATCTCCCGCGCCTGTCATTCCTATTTCGTCTCCGTAGAAAATCATCGGCACCCCAGGATTTGTCAGAAGAAAAGTAAAAGCCATTTTTATTTTTTGGTAACTTTCCGGATTATCCACTCTCGGCGGATTTGTCCATCCTATTTCTTTTTCGTCGCCTCTAATATCCCCGTCGGCGTAAGCCATAAAACGGGGAAAATCTTGGTTTCCTATGAATCGCGAAACAAATCTCGGATTTTTGTATTCCGAAAGCGATTTTTTCAGTTCCCTGTCGAGAACATCGAATCCCTCTTTCCCTTCGGCAAAACAGTCCCTGATGTGCCAGAAAAGCGGAAAATCAAACTGGCCGTCAAGTTCCCTTTGCCCCACAAATTCGTTTATATCGTTTCTTGAAGCAATCGTCTCGCCGAGAAGATAAAAATTTTTCCCGGACGTCTGTTCATATTTCCTTACTTTTGCCCGCAGTTCTTCCCAAAAATTATGCGGAATGTGTTTCACAGCGTCAAGCCGAAAAGCGTCAAAACCAAAATTTTTAATCCACCACATTGCGTTGTCTGTGGCGGATTTAACCGCTTCCGCATTGGAATAATCGAAAGAGGGAAGAAATTCGTCAAACCATGTCGTAAACGGTTTCTCGTCGAATTTCCTGATATTTTTCGTTCCGTCGGAAAGAAGCAGTTTCCCGAACCAGCCGGGATGCTCCCTCCACCAGGGATGTTCTGTATGGACATGATTAAAAACCATATCCGCCATAAATTTTATTCCCCTGCTGTGACAGTCGGAGACAAGTTCTTTCAATTCCTTCTCGCTGCCAAAGTGTTCCTCTGTCGCGACGGAAGAAATCGGCCAATAGCCGTGATAACCCGTAAACAGGCGGTGAGGGGGGAGCGCGTCTTTATACGCTTTGTTTGTGTTGTCCACAACGGGGGAAATCCACAAAACATCGATTCCCATCTTGTCAAAATAGCCCTTATCGAGTTTTTCCTTTATTCCGGCGAAATCGCCGCCCATATAATTCGCTTTTTCGGAAAGCCCCGTCGCCGTCACTGGCTTGTCGTTTGAATTGTCCCCGTCGCAAAATCTGTCTGTGATAACGGAATAAATGACTCTTTCCGGCCAGGATTTGTCTTTCGAAAAATTTTTGTAAACGCAGACCTCTTTAGAAAAATTTCCGTTTTCATCCTCAAACCAAATCCACGCTCTTTCGAGATTCTTGCCCAACGGAAGCAAGAAGGAAAATTTCCCCTCTTCAAGATGACTATCCCATTTTCTGCCCTTGTAGTAGAGAAGCGCTGTGCCGCCTTTTTCTCCTTCGGGCGCAGCAAATTCAATTTTCCACTTTCCTCCGTCAACCGACTGAAAAATCCCGACAGGTTGCGCGACTGCGACGACAGGGGAGTTTATGACGGAATTGAATCCCCCAAAGCCGTCGGGCGATTTACGCGGGTTTGACGGGTCGGGAATCCATTTCCCTTCAACAACAAATTTATACTGCTGCGTCCCTGCCGGCAACTCTTTTTCGAGTTCGAAAACGCCGGGAGTTTTCTCCTCCAGAAAATCCCTGTCTGCGGACCAGCCGTTGAAACTTCCGGCGACGGCGACCTTTTTTGCCGTCGGGGAGACAAACCTGAAAATATGTAAG
>JAGHAK010000143.1 GCA_021161565.1 Elusimicrobiota bacterium
AGCCACCCCGATTCATCGGGGTGGATGAATGCGAAAAGGGTAACCCGCTGTAGCCTTGGCGAAAGCGGGTATGCTTCGGCGGGTTCCGCCGAAGAATGTGGAGGTGCCACGGCTGTGAAGCCGTGGGGCTCCACCATTTTGAATTGCGGACGAAGTTCGCAATTAGGAGGTGATTGAAGTTGGCTTTTGTCAAAATCGGAGAAAACGAAAGATTTGAAGGGGCGCTTCGGCGTTTCAAAAGGCAGTGCGAAAACGAGGGACTTTTGAGGGAAATAAAAAAAAGACAGTTCTACGAGAGTCCGAGCATGGCGCGGAAGAGAAAGATGGACGAGTTGAAAAGAAGGAAAAGGGTTCAGATTTCCAGGAGCAAACGCGCGAGTTTCCGCAGAAAGTCGAAATATTTTTAAGGAGCAACCACAAAATGACAGTCAAGCAGTTTTTTGATTTTGCTATTGGCTGTGGCATCGAAGCTGATCCCCGCGGTGAAAAGTCCGTGAGAAAACAATTGGCGATGGAAAAAGAAGAGTATGAAAACTTGCCGTCGGAGCGGAAAAAATACTATGACAGGGAAAAACTTTCGAACCCCTATGCGGATTCAAGAATTCTCAGCAATCCGTCAAACGGGAAAGTGAAAAATATTCTTTGCGGAATCGACATAGATGTCGGCGAGATTCTGCTAGCGGATTTGCTTTCCAGAAGAGGGAAGAAGATAGACCTCGTTGTTTCGCATCATCCCGTCGGGTTTTCCTACAGCAATTTTTACGATGTGATGAAAATGCAGGCGGAAATTCAGTCCGGTTGGGGCGTTCCCATAAACATAGCGGAGGATTTGCTCGATGAGAGAATGTCGAAAGTCGCAAGATCCGTTATGCCGCGCAATCACACAAAAACTGTGGACGCAGCGAAAATTTTGGGAATCGCGCTTCTTAATCTCCATACTCCGGCTGACAATCATGTGGCGAGTTATCTCGGAAAAATTTTTTCGAAAAAAACCGGTTTGCGGCTGAAGGATGTCGTAAAAATCCTTGAAGAGATTCCCGAATACGAAAGAGCGAGAAAAAACTTTCTTCCCTCCCCTGCCATTGTTGTCGGGAAGCCCTCGCGTTCGGCTGGCCGAGTCGTTGTGGATATGACGGGCGGCACGGAAGGCGCGGAGGAATCGATTGCGAAAATGGCTTCCGCGGGTGTGGGGACGATAGTCGGGATGCATTTCAGCGAGAATCACATAAAAAAAGCGAAGGAGAGTCACATAAATATAGTGATAGCGGGACACATCTCATCCGACACACTCGGGTTAAATCTTCTTTTCGACAAAATAGAAAAAAAATTCGGCAAACTCAACTTTATTTCCTGCGGCGGATTTTACAGGATATCAAGAAACTGATTCTTTAATGGCTTATTCCCATGATTTTATAGACAGGGTCAGAGAAGCGTCGGATATTGTCTCCGTTGTGGAGCAGTATATTCCTCTAAAAAAGGCTGGCGTCAATTTTACCGCGCTTTGCCCGTTCCACAGCGAAAAGACCCCTTCCTTTTATGTTTCTCCCCAGAAGCAGATTTATCACTGTTTCGGATGCAACGCCGGCGGCAATGTTTTCAATTTCGTGATGGAAATGGAGAAAGTCCCGTTTCCCGAAGCGGTGAAAATGCTTGCGGAAAAAGCGGGTATCCCAGTGCCTGTGTCAAAAACCTCCCAGCAGGACAAGAGGAAGGAGTATCTTTATTCCGTGATGTCGAAAGTTTCGAATTTTTACAGGAAAAAACTGAAAAGCAGTTCCCTGGCGAAGGGGTATCTTGCCCGCAGAGGAATAAGCGAAGAGACAATCGAGGAATTTGGAATAGGTTATTCCCCGGATGCCGCCTCGATGATTTCGTTCGCGAAAAGCGAAGATGTGGAAATTGGAACTTTGAAGGAATTGGGGCTTGTGATAGAGAAAAACGGAAGGGTCGTCGACAAATTCAGGGGGAGAATAATTTTTCCTATACAGGACATAAAAAACAGGGTCGTCGCCTTCGGCGGCAGAACTGTTTCCGATTCGCCGGTGAAGTATCTCAATTCTCCCGAAACCTTTCTTTTTCACAAAAGCAGAATTCTCTATTCGATGAACAGGGCAAAGCCTCACATAATAGACGCCGGAAGCGTTATGATAACGGAAGGTTATGTGGATGTTGCCACGCTCTGGCAGTTCGGTTTCAGGAATGTCTGCGGAGTTCTGGGAACCGCCCTCACAGAGTCGCACATCTATCAGATGAAAAGATTTACTGGCACGATTTATCTCCTTTTCGATTCCGACAGCGCCGGGATAAATGCGGCTCTTCGCAGCGCGGAGAAAATTCTCTCCTTCGACCTGCAGGCATTTGTCGTTTGGCTTGGCGTCGCGAAAGACGCGGACGAATTCCTGAGAAAATTCGGCGGGAAAAATTTAAGAGAAAAAATCCGGCAGGCGTATCCGCTGATGGATTTTGTGAGAGGCATTTTGAAGAAGAGGCACCAGAAAGATAAAAGCGTGTGGAAGGCGAAATTTATAGGGGATATAGCGCCGGTTGTTCTTTCCATTTCGAACGCCGTTTTGAGGGAAGACGAAATAAAAAAAACTGCCGAATTTCTCGGGGTGAGTCGCAGGTCAGTTGAAGAGGAAATCGAAAAATCCAGAAAGGGCATTTTCCCTCGGGCGGCGGAAGAGCCGAGGAAAATTTCTCCGAGAGAGAAAATAGAAAGGGAAATAATTTCCTTTCTGGTCAACTATCCGGAGATGGTGGACAAGTTTGAAAAGGATATTTCGCCGGCGGATTTGTCTTTTTTTGGCGATGTCCTCGAAAAAATTTATGGATATTTTAACGAGGGGGGAAAAATAGAAATTTCGAGAATAATCACTCTTATCCCGCAAACCGGGGAAAATTACGACGCCGTAAAGGATATTGTCCGCGCCGCGGTTGAAAAGGGAGATGACAGGCAACTGGACAAACAGAAAATTCAGGCGAGAAAGAAGGAAGCCGCGGAACTGATTGGCGCGTTCAAAATTCTCCGCCGGCGGGAGGAATTCGACGCGCTCAAAAAAAAGATAAACGAAGGGAAAAATTTATCCAGGGAAACTCTCGACAGATTTATGGCTGCCGCCAGGCAGCTGAAGGGAGGGGAGAAGTGAAAAAGAAAAAACGGCAGGAAAAATCCGTAATCAAAGACATTATCCTCAAAGGCAGGGACAAAGGGGCGCTGACCTTTTCGGAATTGAACGAAATGCTCCCGTCCGAATACAATGACACGGTGATGATCGACGAGGTTTTGACATCCCTCGAAAACACGGGAATCGAAATAACGACTTCCCCCAAAAAGGACGAAGAGGATCTCGTCCCGATTTCAATTTCAGAGCAGATAGACACTTCCGATTCCGTAAAAATGTTTTTGAGCGAAATGGGCAAGGCGTCGCTTCTGACGAGAGAAGAGGAAACCTATCTGGCGAAGGGGATTCATGACAACGAAAAGACGCTGAAATATCTCATTCTTTCAAATCCCATTTCTTTCAGGGAGATGGTCCAGATTAACGCCCTCCTTCAGGAAAATGTTATCTCCGCCAGAGAACTAATGCCGCGGGGAAGGAAAACGAAAAAAATTCTCGATCAGATGAAGAAAAAAGTGCTTCTGGCGTCGCGGGCTCTCCGGGCTGGAAGAAAAAAGTTGATTTCCCTTCAGAAGAAACTTTCGAGAATAAAAACAGAGAGGGCGATAACGAAAACGAAAAACGAAATCGCGGGAATAAAACATTCTCTTTACGAGAAACTTAATGGACTCGATTTGAACAATCAGAAATTGAAGCGCCTGATGAATATCATCAAAAGCGAGGGCAGGCGATGCGAGAAACTTTTCGCGCAGAGAGAATCTATACTCAAAAAATCGGCTGATTCCGCTGAAATCGAAAAACTTTACAAACGATGCCGCCGAAAAAAAATCACTGAATACAGGTTTCGGAAGGAGACGGGTTTTTCCCCTTCGGTGTGGATGAGGAAAAAAGAGGAAATCAGAAAACTGAACCAGAAACTCGAAAAAATCGGGCTTGAGGCGGGTTCTTCTGCCGACGAGATTTTTGAGGTTTGCAACAAAATTCACGAACTCGAGGAAAAAATCAGAGACATGAAACTGAAGGTGGTAAGGAGCAATCTTCGTCTTGTCGTGTCAATCGCAAAACACCATTCCAATCCGCATCTGTCGCTCCTGGATCTGATTCAGGAAGGATGCATCGGGTTGATGAAAGCGGTTGATAAATTCGAATATAAAAAGGGCTTCAAGTTTTCCACCTACGCCACATGGTGGATAAGGCAGTCGATAAACAGGGCTATCGCCGACCAGGCGAGAACAATAAGAATTCCCGTTCATATGAAGGAGATAATCAGCAAGGTTTCCTCTTTTTCCCAGAAATTTCGCCATGAAAAGGGAAAAGATCCGACTCCCGAGGAATGCGCGAAGCATCTGCGGATACCGGTTGATAGAATTTACACGGTTCTTAAAGTTATGCCTGAGCCGTTTTCTCTGGCGCAGCCTGTTGGAGACGAAGATGACGCCCAACTCGAGGAATATGTGAAGGATATGACCCTCCCCAGCCCCGAGGACGCGGCGCAGATGCAACTTTTGAAGAACGAAGTGGAAAAACTTCTGGAAATCCTGCCGAAAAGGGAGGGGGATATACTGAAACTCAGATATGGAATCGACTCGGGTTATCCGAGAACGCTCGAGGAAGTGGGGCAAATTTTCAATGTTACGCGGGAGAGAATTCGCCAGATTGAGGCGAAGGCGATTTCAAAACTGAAGGAGATAGCCGAGTCCAGAAAACTGAAGCAGTATATCGAGTAAAAAGATGATAGGCAAAATAAGCAGGGTTCATTTTGTGGGAATCGGCGGTTCCGGCATGAGCGGCATCGCCGAGGTTTTGGTGAGAATGGGCTATGTGGTTAGCGGTTCCGATATTGCTCCATCTCCTATAATTTCGCGGTTGCGCCGTCTCGGCTGCAAAATACACATCGGGCATAAAGCGGTCTATGTAAAGAATGTCGATGTGGTGGTGGTATCCTCCGCAGTGAAAAGCGACAATGTCGAAATTGTCGCAGCGGTCCAGAAAAATATTCCCGTTATCGAGCGCGCGGAAATGCTTTCGGAACTGATGCGGCTGAAATACGGCATCGCCATAGCGGGCAGCCACGGAAAAACATCGACGACTTCCATGGTTTGCCAAATCCTTTCCTATGCGGGCTTTGACCCCACAATGGTGATAGGCGGCAGGTTCAAAAACATCGCATCCGGAGGTTACCGCGGCAGCGGGGATTTTCTGGTTGCCGAAGCTGACGAGTCGGACGCGTCATTTCTCAAACTCGCCCCGACGATTGTCGTTGTCACGAATATCGACGACGATCACCTCAGTTTTTACGGGAATATGGATAATCTCAAACAGACTTTCGTCGATTTTATAAACAGCATTCCATTCTACGGAGTGGCGTTTTTGTGCGTGGACGACAGCAATATCGCGGAAATTCTCCCGCAGATAAGGAAAAAATATTTTACCTACGGTTTCTCCCCCGAAGCCGATTATGTCGTGAAAGTCGTAAAGAAGGAGTCGTTTAAGTCAACTTATACGATTGCTTTCGGCGGCCGGCGCATCGGAACGATTACGATTCCTATTCCGGGACAGCACAATGTTTTGAATTCCGCCGCGGCAAGCTGCGTCGCCGCAGCCGTTGGCGTCAGGATGGTAAAAATAAAAAAAGCCCTTTTGAATTATCTTGGCGTTTCCCGTCGTTTTGAAATAAAGGGCGTGAAGAAGGGAATTATTTTTATGGATGATTACGCCCATCATCCAACGGAAATAAGAGCGACTTTAAAGACCGTGCGGGAAACCTGGCCGGACAGGAGAATCGTCGTCGTTTTTCAGCCCCACCGTTACACGAGGACGAAAGAGCAGGCGTGGCAGCTGGGCAGAGTTTTTGGCAGAGCCGACGCTCTTTATATCCTTCCGATATATTCCGCCGGCGAAAAGAAAATTCCGGGCATCACATCACAGTTGATATGGGAAAATATTCCGAGGAATGTCAGAAAGAAAATGTTTTCGTCTGTCTCCGAAGCCGCCCGAAAACTGCCTCAGTTTCTCGGCAAAGGGGATATTTTCGTAACAATCGGCGCTGGAGATGTTTACAAAGTCGGCGAAAAGATTCTGAAAAATTGAATTAAGGCGGTTTATTTTGTAGAATTTCGCTATGGAAATCAAGAATAAAATCTACGGGTTGGTGAGCAGGCTTGCCGGCGAGGCAGGGCTGGATGTCTGCCGCATCCGGCTGGATGACAGAAGCCGCCGCCTTTTTGTCGCGGTCGACAGGCCGGGCGGAGTGACGGTCGAGGAGTGCGCTGAACTCAACAAAAAAATAACATCCGGGCTTTCGGGCGATTATTTTTTGAGAGTTTCGATAACGGTTTCCTCCCCCGGACTGGACGCGCCTTTGGTGACCGCCGAGGAATTTCGCAGAAAGATTTCCTTCACCGTGAACATCGAAAAGGTCGACGGCACGAAAATAACGGGCAGAATCGCGAAAGTCGAAAACGGAAATGTTTTTATTGAAGCGCCACTCGAAGAGAAAATACCGTTGTCCCAGATAAAAGTGGGGAGGGTAGTGATTTGATGAGCAAAGAATTTTTAGCCGCTCTGGAGCGTATCGAATACGAAAAGGGCATCCCGAAAGAGGAGATAATGTCCCTTATCGAAGATGCCGTTCGCAGGTCTCTCGAAAAACACTATCACCTTTCGAACAAATATAAGGTAAACCTTTCCCGCGATTCGGGAGAGATTTCGGCTTGGGGGCTCAAAATAGTTTCGGAAAATGTGTCTTCGCCGAAGGACGAGATTTCTGTCGAGGCAGCGAGAAAAATAAAGCCGACAGCCCTGCCGGGCGAGGAATTGGAAATACCGATAAATGTCGACGAAATTGCCAGAATCGCCAGTCAGATTACGAAAAAAATTATCACGCAGAGAATGAGGGAATACGAGAAAAGCGCGGTTTACAGAAAATACAAAAATCTTGAAAATTCCATTATTACCGGCCGGGTTTTCAGGTTTATAGGCAGAAAGGCCATTGTCGATCTCGGCGACACTGAAGCGGTTTTGCCCGCCGCGGAGCAGATTCCTCGGCAGTTTTTGAAACTGAATTCGCATATCAAAGTTTATATTATGGAAATCAAAGGCGATGAAAGAAGGTTCGATATAATACTTTCTCGCGCTCGCCCCGGTTTTGTTGCAGAACTTATAAAGGAAGAAGTCCCTGAAGTGAAGGACGGAATTGTGAAGGTTCTGAAGGTCGAAAGAATGCCCGGGATGAGAAGCAAGGTTCTGGTAAAATCCCTTGACAAAAGAGTTGATCCCGTCGGCACCTGCGTTGGAATGCGCGGGGGAAGGATAAAGACGGTTATAAATGAACTTGGGGGCGAAAAGATAGATTTGATAAACGCGGAATTTTCCGGTGGGAAATTAATTGCCGCCGCGCTTACTCCCGCCAGAGTGAGTCCCGATAATGTGATTTTCGACAAGTCCGCAAAGAAGGCGAAGGTAAAGGTGGACGTTTCTCAGAAAGCGCAGGCGATTGGAGCGGACGGGTTGAATGTGTCCCTTGCCGAAAAGATAACGGGCTGCGAAATAGAAATAGAGGAATATAGTGAAAAAGACTAAAATGAGAATTCATGAGCTGGCGAAACGGCTGAATGTCGAATGTGTGGAAATTTTTGATTTGATCGAGAAAGCCGGTCTGAAGGTAAAAAGAAATGTTTCTGCGGGGCTCGATAAGGAAGAAGTCGCCAGGGTCGAAGCGTTGTTTAAAGGCAAGTCGCCTGTTGCGGTTGCGCCGAAGGAAGAAAAAAAGGAATCTCCGGCGAAAAAGTCGGCAAAAAGGCGCAAAAAGTCAGAGGCTATAGTTTTCAAACTTGCTCGCGAACTCGGCGCCACCAGCGCCGCGCTTATCGAAAAACTGGAAAGCATCGGAATCACCGGGAAAAAACCCAATTCGGGTTTGACTTCCGAAGAAGTGGAAAAAATCAAGCAGGAACTTTTCCGCAAAAAATCGCATCATCCTGCCGCCGTAGAAGCGAAAAAAGAAAAAGAGAAACCCGCCAAAGAAGAAGAAAAAGGCCAAAAGGAAGAGAAGGAAGAACCGAAGAAAAATGTAATTAAGATAGACGCGAGCGTGACGGTTGGAGCCCTCGCTCAGAAACTCGGGATGACCGCTGGAGAACTCATAAAAAAACTTCTGAAGCAGGGAATAATCACAACGATAAACCAGCGCCTCGACCTTGAAATTGCGTCTTTGATAATTCAGGAGGAGGGTTTTGAGCCGGAAATTGTCGATTTGTATAAGGATAAAATCGAAAGCGTCGATGATAGGGACAGTTCCCGCGCCGTTCCCCGCCCGCCGGTTGTCACGGTTATGGGGCATGTGGACCACGGCAAGACAACACTTCTTGATTTTATAAGAAAATCCCATATCGTGAAAAAAGAGCACGGGAACATTACCCAGCATATAGGAGCGTACCAGATAAAGCACAAAGATTCTGTTGTGACTTTTCTGGATACGCCCGGACACGAGGCGTTTACGGCGATGAGGCTGCGCGGAGCGCAGGTGACGGATATAGTTGTTCTGGTTGTAGACGCCGTTGACGGAGTTATGCCGCAGACAAGCGAAGCGATAAGCCATGCGCGTTTGGCGGGTGTCGAAATAATTGTGGCGATAAACAAAATCGACCTGCCAGCGGCGAACATCGAAAAAGTCAAGCAACAGCTTGCCGGGGAGCATCTCGTCCCCGAGGATTGGGGCGGAAAAACAATCGTTGTCCCGATTTCCGCCAAGACTGGCGAGGGGGTGGATGACCTCCTGGATATGATTGTTCTGCAGGCGGAGATGATGCATCTGAAGGCTGACCCCGCCTGCCGCGCGCGCGGTGTTGTCCTCGAGGCAAAACTCGATCCCCGCCGAGGCGCTCTTGCGACCGTTCTTGTGACGGAAGGCACTCTCAAAATAGGCGATCCCTTCGTTTGCGGATTTACAGGCGGCAAAGTCCGGGCTCTCTACATCGAAGGCGGCAGAATGTCCCGCAGCGTTTCTCCGGGAACTCCGGTCGAGGTTATGGGGTTTTCTTCTGTGGCGGAGGTTGGCGATAGTTTTGTCGTGGTTGCCAGCGAGGCGCTTACGAGAAAAGTGGTCGAATCGCGCCGGCAGATTCAGGAAAGCATGAAAATGCGCGATGCGGCGCAGAAGCAGAAAGACGAAAAAGCGCTTAATATAATTCTGAAAGCGGATGTCGGCGGTTCCGCCGAGGCGATAAAAGACGCTCTTTCGAAACTTTCCAATCCTGAGGTTAAACTGAACATTGTCCATTCCGCCTGCGGAGGTTTGAACAAAAGCGATGTGCTTCTCGCTCAGGCGTCTGGTTCGATGATTGTGGCATTCAATGTGAAGGGCGAGGATAAGGTTCTCGCGCACGCTCAGCAACTTGGCGTGGATGTGAGGACATACACGGTCATATACAATCTCATAGACGACATAAAGAAAGCTCTTGAAGGCAGGCTTGCTCCTGCCTATAAGGAAATTTTTCTCGGCCGTGCCGAAGTCAAGAAAATTTTCAATGTTTCGAAAGTCGGAACGATTGCCGGTTGTATTGTGACTGCCGGGAAAATCGCGGCATCGGCGAGAGTAAGGCTTTTGCGCGACAACGCCATTGTCTATACCGGAAAAATCAATTCCCTGAAAAGATTTCAGGACAGTGTCTCGGTAGTTTCGGAAGGCATGGAATGTGGCATTCTCCTCGAGAAATTCAATGATCTGAAACCCGCAGATATAATAGAGGCGTATCAGATGGAAAAGATACAAAGGTCATTGGAAGATGCTGCCGGACAGGAATAAGAGACTTGCCCGCCAGATAAGGCGGGAGATAAACGAGATAATAAGAGACAATGTTTCGTTCGACACGGATGTTATTTTCACCGTTACGGATGTCGTTCTATCCGCGGATTACAGACATTGCAAAATTTTTTACAGTCTGATGGTTTTCGGAGATGTCGCTTCCAGCCGTGTTGAAGAGAAAGTGTCCAGAAAGCTTGAGGAAAAGTCAGCGAGTTTCAAATATATACTCGGCAAGCATATGAGAATCAAAAACATACCGGATTTGTCTTTTTTCATAGACAGAACCCCTGCTCGCGCCGCGGAAGTGGAAAAGGTTCTCGGCGAAATTTTCAAAGATGAGAAGTAGAATCTTATCGGTGGTTTTCGGAATTTTGTTTTTTGCCTTTCCCCTTTTCGCTCTGAGCGACATAGGCGTGGTCTGCGATTTTTCGGCTTCATCAACAGCCACCGTAAAAGATTTTACCTCGGTGGTCGCTTCCGACAATGCGACGAAAGCGACTTTTGTTTTTTCGTGGAAACAGATGGAAAATCTGAGAAAGAACGTGACTCTGACGCAGGCTATAAAGAAACTTATTTTGGCTGGTCGGGCGGAGATACTTTCCGGAGTGTATTTTGATATAGATTTTGTCCGCGCGGGCGATGATATTCTTTACAGCCAGATAAAAAGATTCAAACTTCTCGCGGAAAGCATTTTCGGCGAAATCAGGGGAATCTGTCCAACGGAATTGAGACTGAAAAACAGCGATCTGGACATAATCCAGAAAACGGGTTTCAATTACGCGCTTGTGTCCGAGCGGTTCATTCCGCCGGAATTTCCCGAGGAAAAGCAACTCTGTCAGCCGGCGCTTATGAACAACGGCGTGATTCTATATCCGGTCAGCGAAAAGATTTCCGGGGCCGCATCCGAAGTTCTGGTGGAAAGATGGGAAGACAACTTCAAAAAACTGCTTGGTTCGAAAGTATCGGAGGTCTCAAACAAAGTTCCTTCGTCTTCCATTATTTTTGTTGTAAATGCGAAGGACTATACCGCATCCGCAGTTGCGGCGCTTTTCCGTCAGATCGAGGATTTGAAACTCAGAATGAAGACGATAGGGCAACTAAGCGCGAAGGAGCCCCCTTATTTCAGCGAACTCGGCAAAATCATGGAACCCGACAAAAGTTTGAAAACTTTTTATCAGAAGATTCTGTTGGCGGAGTGGAAAGCGTGGTGCGGGAAACTTTCCGAATTTCCCGAACCCGACGAAGTTATAAAGCTCGGAGCCGCCCGGAATTTTTCGGAAGTTCTGCCCGAAGACCGCATCAAAAAAATCGTGTTTCTTAAAAACAAAATTTACAAATCTGGCAGGATTTACGAATTCGAATTTGCCGGGAAGAAAGTTTTTGTGCTTTCGAACGATTTTTACAGAATATACTTTTCCGATAATCTGGATATCCTGTTCATCGTTGCCAAGAATACAGGCGGAATCATTGCCGGTCGACCGTTTTCGCAGGACTTGCCCGCTTTCCGGAATTTCTTCAACTACAATTTTTTTGACAGACTCTGGCAGGTGAAAATTCAGGAAGAAAAAACATTGACGCGTCTCAGCGCGAGGCTGACGGCGAGCCCATTCGAAATCAAAAAGACTTTTGTTGTGGAGAAAAACAGGAATCTTTTCAAGTTTTACTGCTCTGTGATTAATTCTTCGCAGAAAGGCCAGTCCTGCGACATCTCCTTCGAAATAATGCCCGCGCGCGCCGCCTCGCTTTTTTTGAACTGCGGCGAAGGGCAGTTTTATGGAAGTTTCCAGAATGTTTCCAAGGAGTTTAACGACATAGACAGAATTGTTTTTCCATTCGACAGGGAGTCTTTGGATTTGAAATTTTTCGGGAATTTTCCGTTTTTTCTTTCATCCCGCGCTCCGCGTTTGGAATTCGTCTATCCGGGAAAAACACTCTCTCCCGGGGAGAGATTTCTGTTTGAAATTCATTTTGCCCAAAGCGAGTTCAAAGTTCCCCCCGAAACTTCTCCTCTGTTTGAATTTTCGGATATTGTTCTCGACGGGCAGGCGACGGAGGATGTGTGGAAAGACGCCTTTCACGCAATTGACCCTCTGCGCGACGGCGCGGAAGGTTGCGATATCGGAAATATTTATTTTATTTCGAAAAAAGACCGTTCTTACCTCTATCTCGACGGAAAACTTTCCAAAATTTCCTTGGTCTATCTCGTCCATCTTGGCAAGGGTCCGGTGTATCTCAAAAACAGGATGTTCGTACCCGACAACATCGATTACTATGTGAAAATTCCGCGCGGCTTTGGCTACCCCGCCGCTTATAAATGGGATAAACTGTGGTTTGCGACTTTTGAGAAGGGTTTTTCTTTTTCATTTCTCAAAAATTCCTGTGAAATTCGTCTGCCTTGGCCTTTCCGTTCCGGCAGATGGGCGGTCTATCTCAAAAAAAACGATGAAGTCAAAGATGTCGCGTATTTTACTGTTCCGTAGATAAGAGAGCGATATAGCACTGAAGGCATTAGCGGCGAGTGGATAAAGATTAGAGATTGGGAAACGTTGAATGAAAATAGGGATAGGTTTTGATGTTCATCCTTTTGTCGAAGGCCGTCCGCTTTTTCTGGGTGGCGTAAAAATCGGTTTCGAAAAAGGGCTGAAAGGTCATTCCGACGGCGACGCCTTGATTCATTCTATAATCGACGCGCTTTTGGGCGCTTCCGGTTTGGGAGACAAAGGTAGATATTTTCCCGATACCGACAGGAAATATAAAAATATTTCATCGCTTAAACTTCTCGCGGAAACAATGAAAATAACAAAAGCGAAAGTCGTGAATGTCGATTGCGTTATTTTCTGCGAAAAGCCGAAAATCAGCGGATACTATGAGGCGATGAAGGAAAAAATTTCGAGAATTCTGAAAATCGGAAAAAATCTGGTGAGCATAAAGGCGACCCGCCCAGAAGGACTGTCTCTGGCGGGGGAGGGAATTGCCTGTTTTTCCGCCTGCCTTATTGAATAGATGTCAAATATAGTGAAAAAGATTTACTTTTATAATACCCTGACAAAAAGAAAAGAAGAATTTATTCCTTTAAAGGATGACACAGTCGGAATGTATGTCTGCGGAATAACGCCTTACGATTCGACGCATCTTGGCCATGCCCGATGTTATGTCGTTTTCGATGCGCTTAGAAGATTTTTGAAAACCGTCTATAAAGTGAAATATGTTCAGAATTTTACGGATATAGACGACAAAATAATCGCTAAAAGTCGGAGTGAGAATGTTGATTGGAAAGAGGTCTCGTCAAAATTTATAAGAGAATATTACCGGGATATCCGCCGGCTTGGCGTGGAGGACGCCGATTTTGCGCCGAAGGTTTCGGAAAATATTCCGGAAGTGATTCAGGCGGTGGCGAAGCTGATAGAAAATGGGTTTGCCTATGTTCTGGACGGCGATGTCTATTACAGGGTTGCGAAATTCAGGAATTATGGGCGGCTTTCGGGCAGAAAGACGGAAGAACTTCTTCCTGGCGCCCGCGTGGAACCCGACAAGAGAAAGGAAAGTTCGCTGGATTTCGCCCTCTGGAAAAAATCCGTCGACGACGAGCCTGGGTGGAAAAGCCCGTGGGGGAGAGGCAGGCCCGGCTGGCACATAGAGTGTTCCGTAATGAGCATGAAATTTATCGGAGAGACACTCGATATTCACGGAGGCGGACAGGACCTCATTTTTCCGCACCATGAAAATGAAATTGCCCAGAGCGAAGCGCTGACGGGGAAGATTTTTTCCCGCTTTTGGCTTCATAACGGTTTCGTGACTGTAAAAAACGAGAAAATGAGCAAATCGCTGAAAAACTTTTTCCGTCTGGCAGATGTTCTCGAAAAATTTTCGCCGTCGGCCATTAGATTCTATCTTTTATCGCAACATTACAGAAAACCGCTTGATTTTTCGGTGTCATCTCTCGAGGAAGCGGAGAAAAACGTGGAGAGAATAACAAGGGTTTTGGAAGAACCGGCCGGAGCTGTGGTTTCCAAAGCCGAAAAAGACGAAGCGGATAGAATCTATGAGGATTTTATTGCCGCGCTCTGCGACGATTTCAACACTCCAGTGGCTTATTCGCATTTTTTTTCGATGCTGAAACTTTTCAACAGGAGCCGCCTCGGCTATATCAAAGGCAGAATTGAGGAAATGGATAAAATTCTCAATTTCCTGAATTTAGAAAAAAAAGACAAAAAATCTCCCCTGCCGGAAAGCGAAATTTTAAGGCGAATAAATCAGAGGGCGTCCGCGAGAAAATCGGGGGATTTCGGAACCGCAGACAGAATCCGGGATGAACTTTTAAAAAAGGGGATAATCCTTGAAGACACTCTGCGGGGAACCAAGTGGAGAGTGAAATAAAGAGGAAGATTTCAAAGAACTTTTTAGCTGCAATTATTCTGTTTTTTTTCAGCATATATCCTGTTTTTTCCGAAGACAGCACAGAGACAGTTTATTATAACGAGATAAGAACCGAGATATCGCAGGCGCGGAAATCACTGGCATTTTCGAGGAAAATGAAATATCTCGGGGTTTTTATGATGCTTTCCGGATGTGCCGTTATTCTTTCTCACAGAACTCCGTATAATGATTATATTGGAGGGTCTCTGATTCTTGCCGGCTTCAGTTTCCAGTTCTGGACTTCACTTGCGTATGAAAAGGAAGCGGATGAAAAACTTGCTCTTCTTGAAAAGAAGAAAATTGTTGTACGCAAAAAAACTGAGAAGAAAATTCCGTCGGTTCCTCTGTCTGCAAAATTAATTTCGGAAAAGTTTGAAGGATTAAAAAATATAAAAGGCGCCACGGTCAAAAGCGGGATTGAAATAGACAGAGTTGTGATTCTGGCGGAAAGCCGCTCGCTTGGTCTTGAAACAAAGAAAAAAACGTTAAGCGAAAAAGGGGAAAAAATTTTGCATAAAATCGCCGAGATAATTAAGGATTACAGAGATGAAAAAGTGAAGGTTGTTGGGCACACGCAGGATTATGGGGATGAGAAACTGAATCTGGAAATTTCAAAATCAAATGCAGAGGCAGTTAAGGATTATTATGTGAAGAGAGAAAATATCAGCCCTGAAAACATTGAGGCTATTGGCAAGGGCTCAGCCGAGCCGCTTTTTTTTGGAGATAATCAGAATGGAAAAAATAACCGTGTGGAGACGATATTTTCCGCTCCAGCCCAGGAGTTGGAGACAAAATCTGTTGCAAAGTTGAACGATTTGAAAGAACTGGAGGGTGTTGGTGTCATTCAGAGACCTCAGGCATTTGAAACAAGAATCATAGCATCAGAAAAGGCAGTTTATTTTGAGCGAGGAAGCGACGCCATTGAAGAGAAAAGCTATCCTCTGTTAGAAAGAATCGCAGATGTTCTGGAAATCGTTCCGGAGTTTAATATAACCATCAAGGGATATCCTGATGAGATTTCTGGTGACGTTGAGAAAGAAAAATGGATTTCACAGCGTCGCGCGGAAAGTGTACTGAAATATTTCACGCAAGTTAAAGGATTTTCTGCCGACAGATTCACGGTGTTAAGTTTTGAAGGGACGGAAGATGAGGATGCCACGAAAGAGGTTTCCAACAGAAGCGTTGTTATTAATCTGAGATGGATTTTAAAGTAGCCGTTCATGCCGTTTCTTTTCTGGTATTGATTGTTCCTGTTAGCTGCCTACCATCTAAAACTATTGTGACAAGCGGAAAAATTCCCGAATGGGTCAAAAGAGTTCCATCGGAAGTTGGCTACATTTACTTTGTTGCCTCAAAAACAGGTGCTGCCACAGTTGAGGATGGGAAAAAAGACGCATTTGAAAACGCACTCATCCAGATCGCCGAATATCTCGGAGTGAAGGTTGACTCCACTTATATGGGTGGTGGTTTTCAAATATCAAAGAAGGTTTTGGATGTGATTTGTATGAAGACAAAAGCGCGAATCGAGAAAGCATATCTGAAGGAGGTTTTTACGCAAAAACACAGAAACGAGGAAATAGGAAAGGATTTTTACGATGTTTTTGTCCTTGTTAGATATCCTGTTGCCGAAGCTGCAAAGGAAAGGGAAAGAATAAAAGAGGAAAACAGAAAAATTGTCAAAAGGGCGGAAAGATATTTTCAGAAGGGAAAGAAAAATATAGAAGACGGTTTGATTTCTTCCGCTTTTCAGAATTTTTCGATTGCTTTGAAAATTCTTGAAAATACACTGGAAAGCAGGCATTTAAGAGATGAAATTTTTTCTTTTGCTGTTATGTGTTTCAAAAAGATAGAGCTTGCAGAATTGCCCTGCGATAAAATAGGTGATGTGAAAACAGGACTAAGAAATCCGCTGAAGGCGAAAATTATATATAAAAGCAAAGGTAGGAGTTGCTCTGTTTCAGGTGCGATTGTCAATTTCAGATTTCTGAAGGGAAAAGGCGTTCTGGAAAGTTTCGCCCGAAGCGACAAAGACGGTATAGCCCGTTGTTTCGTCACAAGGATAAACAGAATCGGAAAAAGAAATTGTGTCAGGGCTGTTTTGGGAATCAGGCAGCTACTTTTTATTGAAAATCCTGCTCTTGTGAAAGAACTGGAAATTGTTGAACCAGCGACTGCGGATTTTTATTTTGATTCAATAGGGAACGAGGATGATATCGAATATCCGCCACTTAAGGTAAAAGTTGGAAAGTTTAAAAATCTCACGAGAGAGGTAAAAATGGAGTGGCTTGCTCAGGCAGTGACGGACGGAATTGTCAATCGTCTGTCGAATTGTCTGGGCGTGAAAATTGTGGAGGATGGTGAAGATTATCTTGTGCAAGGTTCCTATCAGAAGAATAATGATGTTGTGAGGATAAACGTAAAGTTGACAGAATCATCGCGAGGGGATGTTACCGGGAATATTCAGGAACAGGATAAAATAAACAGAATTTTCGAACTTGAGGATAAAATCGCCACACAGATTTATAAACTGCTGAACATTGAAAGTGTTTCCTCAATTTCTGGCTTCGAGCCGAAAAGAATAAATTTAGATGCTTACAGATTTTACAACTGGGGTTTGATTTCATATCAACTTGGCGACATACCGAAGGCGGTTGATATGTATAAAAAAACTATTCACATTCAGGACGATTACGCCGATGCATACAATAATCTCGGCGTTTGTTTTTTTGCACTGGGAATGTACAACAAAGCGATTTCCAACTACCGCAGAGCAAGAAAACTCTCTCCGCTGGATGATGGTGTTGTGATAAATCTTGCCAATGCCTATTTTCAGAGCGGAAAACGTAAAAAAGCCATCGGGATTATTGAGGATTATCTTAAGGCGAATCCCAGGTCTGGCGATGCTCTTTTTGTGCTCGGAGTTTTCTTGAATAAAATGGCACTTTATCAGAAAGCGTCTGAAATATTGAAAGTGGCGACAAAATTGAAACCAACCGCTGCAGCTTACAACGAACTTGGCATATCTTTTGACAACCGTGGTGACTTTGAGCAGGCCGTCAGATTTTATAAAAAAGCAATAGAAAAGAAATTTTCTTTTTACCCTGCGCACAACAACCTTGCGATTGCTTACATTAATCTGGGGCAGTATGATGACGCCTTGAATGAGATAAAGAATTCCCTCGCTCTGAATTACAGGTGTGCAAATACGTTTAATATTCTGGGTCTTGCATATTCAAAAAAGGGTTCCTATGACAGGGCAGTGTTGGCTTACAAGAGGGCGCTGGAGATTTCTCCGCATTTTTCCACTCCTTATTTTAATCTGGCATGTGTGTATTCGGCGGAAGGGAAAAATGAACTTGCCTTGGAGTTTTTACAGGAAGCCGTTTCTTTTGGTTATAACGATATTGATTCAATTGTAAATGAACCTTCTTTTGAAAGTTTAAAGGAAGATGAAGAATTTCAGAAGATTCTTGAGAATTTGAAGTGAATAAGAGGTTTTGGGGAATTGTTTTTTCCCTCACTTTTTTTGGAAATTTTTTGTTTGCCGAAATAAATTTCGTTGAAGTTCCATTAGGTATTCCTGGAATTTATCTCGGTTCTCTAAAGTGGGGCGATTATGACAATGACGGCAAACCTGATATTGCTGTTGCCGGCTATAATGCGGATTCCGGGCCGATTTGTGCGATTTATAGAAACAACGGAGATGGGACATTTTCGAATATAAACGCAGGTTTTGCAGGAGTTCAGGACTGCGACCTAGACTGGGGTGATTATGACAACGACGGCGATCTTGATGTTGTAGTTGCAGGTTACACAGGCTCTTCTGGATATCAGAATGTCACAAAAATTTACAGAAACAATGATGGTAATTTTGAAGAGATCAATGCGCAGATACAGGGAGTTACTGACTGCTCTGTAAAATGGGTCGATTTTAACAATGACGGCAATCTCGACATAGCGGTTGCTGGGGAATCGGATGAAGGAAGAGAATCTCGTTTTTATAAAGGAGATGGTACGGGCGGTTTTTCACTTGATTATTCGTTATTGGGAATGAGCAAATCAGCGATGGACTGGGGGGATTTTGACAATGACGGGGATATGGATATTCTGATTTGCGGTGAAATTGACGGAGCAGGGACATATTCTTCGAGGATTTATGAAAATGAAAACTTTGTCTCTTTTTCGGAAACAGAAGTTTCGATTATCAGCGTCAAAAATGGAGAAGTTGCCTGGTGTGACTATGACTCTGACGGCGATCTTGATTTCGCGATTACAGGCAGATACTATTCACGGATTTATAGAAATGACGGAGGAAATTTCACGAACATTAATGCAGGTCTGGCTGAAGTTGACTCTTCATCTCTTTGCTGGGGGGATTTTGACAATGATGGAAAATCGGATATCGTGATTTCAGGTCAGAATAAATCAGCACAGAATGTCTGCTATTTATATAAAAATTGTGGGAATGACAGTTTTGTGGTTGTTTCAACAATTCCCACGGGCGTTTCCTATGGCAAAGTGGCTCCAGCAGATTATGACGGAGATGGGGATCTGGATATTGCACTCTCTGGAAAAAGCGATTCCGGTTATGTGACAAAAATCTATAAATCGCTTGAGGCGGACTCAGGAAATATAAATGCTGTACCACTTCCACCTTCGTCAGGTTTTGGTATTGCGGCGCAGGCAGGCTTGACGCACTTTTACTGGAATTTTGGCTCGGATGATGAGACATCGCCGGAAGGACTTGGATATGTAATCAGCATCGGCACTTCCATTGAGGATATGTCAGTGGTATCGGGCGCGCTCTCAGGCGAAGATTTCGGCAATTATCCGCATGGTTTTTTGTCAACAGCGCCACAGCCCGGAATGTTGCTAAATTGCACTTTTCAAAAGGATGCGACTTATTACTGGAGGGTCGCCTCAATCGACAGTGGTCTGGAGAAAAGTTCCTGGAGCGAGGTTCAATACATAAACACTTTTGTCTATGCTCCCAATGAGT
Source organism: Elusimicrobiota bacterium (assembly GCA_021161565.1). Classification (GTDB taxonomy): domain Bacteria; phylum CG03; class CG03; order CG03; family CG03; genus JAGHAK01. Next base: position 19,340 of record JAGHAK010000143.1, read on the forward strand.
TTTCAGGAGTAGTTTTATCGTCAAGTAGAATCAAATGGACATGGAATGATTTGATGAATAATGAAGACGGCTATCGTCTGAAAGATGTGTCGGGAAATATTATTGTTTCATTGCCAGCGGATACAACATACTATATTTCGGAATCTCTCCTGCCAAATACAAGTTGTTTCCTTAGTATCGAAGTTTATAATTGCTATGGCTCATCATCAACAAATATAATTGAAAAATTTTCTCTGGCTGCGCCTCCGATTCCATTTATTTCCACGGCTACCGCGAAAAAAGTGAGTTTATACTGGCAGACCAATAACAACACATCAGGCACTCGATACGGTATTCAGTATTCAACCGATAATTTCCAGAATAATGTTGTTATAGTTTATGATTTTACCGACAATCTTGTTTTTTCCACCTGCTCGGTGTCGGGTCTCGTGCCTGAAACCACGTACTGGTGGATGGTCTGTGCATACAATGGGGAAGGAACTGCTACGGAGTTTGTGAGAACAAATCCTGAGTTTATAGAAACAACTTCTTTGTGTCAGCCTCCCGCTTATTTCTATGGTGTTGCTCTTTCGAGTTCAAATATCCAGTGGATTTGGAGTGAAGTTCCCTCAGCAGACGGCTATGTATTAAAAAGTGAAAGCGGAACTCTCCTCGGCACTTTTTTATCCAATGTGTTGACATGGACTCAGAGCGGACTGAATTCCAACGCCATTTATCGAAATTTCATTGCATCGTATAATAACGATGGGATAGGAGAATTTATTTCTGCCGCGGTTTATACTCTATCTTCTGCAGTAGACAATGTCCAGATAAAAAAGGCGGAAAAATACTCGGTTGTGCTTGAGTGGGAAAGTCCGGACTCTCAGTCATTTTGCGTGGAATATGTTTATGAAGGCGGGGTTATGAATTCAGAAGATATCAGTTTTTCAAGTTGTTTGCTTACAGGGCTGAAAGCAGGCACGACATATTTTTTCAAAGTGAAGGCTTATAACGGCGACGGAATAAAAAACAACGATTTTTTTGCCGAAATTCAGGGGAAGACTGCTGATGTTGGACATTTGATAACTCCTGTGGGCGGTTCGGAAACATCTGACTCAACTTTTGGCGAAATCTCAATAGAAATTCCATCAGGGGCTGTGGAAGAGAATGTTTATATCGAAATTTCAACTTCAGTCAGTTCTCCTGCTCTTCAAACCGCGAATGCTAAGGATGACTTAAACCCATGCACAAAGAGGGTTGATGAAACAATTGTTGATTTTTCCATATTTGATCTTTTCGGCAACAGAGTATCAAACTTTAATAGCAATATCACGATAAAAATTCCCTACAGTGATTCTGATAACGACGGTCTTGTTGATGGGCTTGTTCCTGCTGTTCTTGAAGAAAATCTGAAGTTGTTTTCCCTTAACGAGACGGAATCTATATGGCAGGAGGTCACTGATTTTTCTATTGACACTTCATTAAACAATGTTCTCGCAAATGTTTCGCATTTTTCGGTTTTTGCTCTTTTTGGAGAGGTGGCGAAAACGGATCTCGGGGATTTAAAAGTTTATCCGAATCCTTACAGACCTGATTCGGGAACTTTGTTTGATTCTTCCGAAGGCATCTACTTCGACAATCTCCCGTCTGATGTTTCGATAACGGTTTACACTTTGTCGATGAAAAAAGTAATTTCGTTCTACAAAAGTTCATCTGATGGAATTAAGAAATCCTGGGATGCGAAGAATGAATACGGCAGAGAAGTAGCCAGCGGGATTTATATTTATGAGGTGAAAGATTTGTCCAATGGAGATGTGAACAGGGGAAAAATTTGTATCGTGCGATGATGAAATTTTTAAAATTTTTTCCTTTTATTTTTTTCCTGTGTGTGGGCGGAATTTCAGCAGGTTGGGTTGAGAGAGTCGGAACTTCCGGGGGAGAATTTCTGAACCTGAATTTTGATGCGAGAACTGTGGGCATGGGAAATGCTTCAAGTGGATTTGCCTTTGGCGTGGATTCTATAAAAATAAATCCTGCTGGCATTGCAAAGATGGAAAATCAGGAAATTTCTTTTTCTCAGGTTTTCTGGGCCGAGAAAGTAAAGTTTACGGCTGTGAGTTTTGCTCAGCCCCTTGGCTGTGGGGACTTTTTTATTGGTTTTTCTCTTTCGGGTCTCTGGATGGATAAGATAAAGAAAATAGATGTTTACGGAAATGATGCAGGTGAGTTCAGTCCCTAT
>JAGHAK010000007.1 GCA_021161565.1 Elusimicrobiota bacterium
GAATCAGCACGACGCCGCCCATTGTGGGAACCGAAACTTTCTTGCGGTGATTTTCGAGAGAATCATCCCTGACGGCGGAAAGAAGATTTTTTCTTTTGAAAAACTCAATCCATTTAGGAATAAATATGTAAACAAAAACAAACGCCGTAATGACCGCCCCAAGCGACCGGAAAGTTATGTATTTGAAAACATTGAAGCCGAAAAAAATTTCTCTTAACGGAAATAAAAGATGATAAAGCACTTTGCCTCCTCTACATCCTGTTTTCTTTTTGCAACTTTTTAATCGTTTTTTTCACCGCGTCAAAATCGCTGTAGGGGATTCTTTTCCCGGCGGCAATTTGATAATTCTCGTGCCCTTTTCCCGCAATCAGAATTATGTCGTCTTTTTCTGCCATTTTGAGGGCTCCTTCTATGGCGGAAAGCCTGTCCACCTCAACCTTGTAATTTCCTCCGGCGGAGCGCGCGCCCACCTCTATATCCAGCGCTATTGCCGACGGATTTTCATCCCGCGAATTGTCCGAGGTAATCCAGACAAAGTCGGAAATTTCCGCGGCGATTTTCCCCATAAGAGGTCTTTTTTCCCTGTCCCTGTTTCCGCCGCATCCGAAAACGCAGATGAGCCGCCCCGAACAGACAGCCCTAATGGCAACGAGGACTTTGCGGAGCGCGTCGGGCGTGTGCGCGTAATCTATATAAACAGCGGAATTTTTCCCAATGGAAATTTTCGACATTCTTCCCGGAACATCATTCAACCCGGACAAACCCTTTCTTACGGCTGCCCTGGCGATATTCATTTTCACCGCCGCTGCATATGCGGCAAGGGCGTTCGAAACATTGAAAAGACCGGGAAGTTTTATTGAAATTCTATCTTCTCCGCCCGGGTGCCTTACCGTAAAGTCGGTGCCGGATGAAGTCATATTTATCCTGTCGGCTGTAAAATCCGCCTTGGAGGCGATGCCAAAGGTCGCCGACTTCACCTTTAATCCGCCCGTGATTTTCAAAGCCCATTTGTCATCGGCATTCGCCAGAATGAAAGAATCGTCCCTGCGATTCTCGGACAGGATTTCAAAGAGTCTTCTTTTCGCCCTCGCATAATTGTCGATGGAGCCGTGCCAGTCGAGATGTTCATGCGACAAATTCGTGAAAATCGCGCCGCGAAACGCCAGAGCGTCAGCGCAAACCCTGTCCAGACCCTGAGATGTCACTTCGAGAAAAACCGCTTTGCCGCCCGCCTTCAGAAACAGCAAAAGATGTCTGGAAATATCCGCCGATTCAACAGTGGTGTTCGGAAACTGCCGCGAAAAACCATCCCATCTGTAATTTATCGTTCCGAAAACCGCGCTTTTGATGCCTGCCGACCTGAAAATGCTGTCGAGAAAATATGTCACCGTTGTTTTGCCGTTCGTTCCGGTAACGCCTATCAAATCAAGTTTCCGCGACGGAAACCCGTAAAACGCCTCGGCAATTTTAGCCATCGCTTTTTTCGCGTCTTTCACAAGAACCAACTTTCCCGATTTCCCTGACGGCCGATCGCTCACGACAGCGACGGCCCCTTTTCTCTCCGCTTCGGAGGCAAAATCCAACCCGTCAACACGACTGCCTTTCAAAGCGAAAAAAAGCCACCCTGGCTTCACCTCATTCGAATTATACGAAACGCCCTTTACTGCGGGATTCCCGGCAGGAATTTTCTCTACCCGAACGCCGGAAACAGACAAAAGTTCCTTCAGTTTCATAAGCGGTTATCTCTGTTCGGCGGCATTTTACCGCCGGCGCAATTCAAGGCAACAGGAGAATTCTCCTGGGAGGGCGGAATTCCATAATAATCTATGATTTTGCGTGAGACTTCGTTGAAAGCGGGACCGCAAACGCTGCCGCCATAGTGCTGTTTCTGCGGTTCGTCAACACCTATAAAAATCAGAATCTGCGGGTCTTCTTCGGGGAAAAATCCGCAAAATGACGCGAAAAATTTGTTTTCGGAATACTTTCCGAGTTTCCTGTCGAATTTCTGGGCTGTGCCCGTTTTTCCGCAAATGTTCCAACCCGGAATTTTAGCCTCGACGCCCGTTCCCGACTCGACAACGGCGCGGAGGAAATCTTTCATCCGCTCGGCAGTGTTTCGCGAAATAACCCGGCGAATCTGCGTGACCTTTGTCCGCCGAAGAGGCTTCCCGTCGGGATTTCTGACAAACCTGACTATCCGAGGCGCGATTAAAATTCCGTCATTCGCTATAACCGAGAAAGCCTGTATAATCTGTATCGGGGTGGCGGAAATTTCCTGCCCAAAAGACATGGAATAGGGCGTTATCTCGCTCCATTTTTTTATCCTCTTCAGCATTCCCCTCGATTCGCCGGGAAGATTTATTCCCGTGTAGTTTCCGAATCCGAAAGCGCGGGCGTAATAATAGAGTTTCTGTCTGCCAAGAATGGCGGCAAGTTTGCTCATACCTATATTTGAAGAGTACTGGACGATTTCCTTCACGGTAAGCCACTTATAGGGTTTGTGGTCTCTTATCGTAATTCCAGAAAATTGGAAACTCCCATTTTCGCAGAAAAATTTATCGTCGGGCTTAACCAACTTTTCCTCCAAAACTGCGGAAGCGGTCACGATTTTGAAAGTCGACCCCGGTTCAAAGGAATCGGAAATAACGGGATTTTTCAGATAAATATGCCCCTGCGGACCCACAAAACACATTCCCACAATTTCGCCGGTGGCGGGTTTCATAACGATTCCATAACCTTTTTCCGCGGACATTTCACCGACGATTTTCGAAACCTCGTCATAAAGAAAATTCTGGACCTTCGAATCCACCGTAAGCACAACATCATTGCCTTTAGCGCGCAAAACTTCCGGATCGTCGCTAATAAGGAGTTTTCCCGTGGCGTCTATCTCGACAATTTCGGGCTTGCCGCCTTCAAGAAACCTGTTGTAATAATACTCCACTCCGGCGCCGCCGACGTTGTCGCTGTTTGTGAATCCTATAATCGGTTTGTATTCTTTTCCCGAAAAAAAGATTCTCTTCTGCGCGGGAATAAATTCAAGTTTGCTGGCGAGATGCTTTTTCAAAATGCGGCTGGCGGCAAGCGGGACAAACGAAGAAAGAAGCGATCTCCCTTTTGATTTAATGTCCTTCGGAAGCAAAATTCCGGACTTTTTCAGAAAATTTATTTCAGACCTCTTAAAGGTTCTGCCTCTCCTTTTGTAAACTCTGGTGCCCCTGACTGAACAGGCTATCACGCTACCGTCGGATGTGAGAATGCTCCCGCGCAGTTTTTTGATTTCACTGAATTTCCTGACGCTGCCGAGAATCATCCGGCGAATTACAATCTGAATGTAAAAAATTCTCGAAGCGAGCAGAACAAAAAGAAGCGCGAAAAACACCCCCATAAAATTGAAACGCTTATTGCTTCTGATTATCATTTTTCAAAAATATTATCTCGCCCGGGCGGGGAAACCTCAATCCCATCTCTTTTGCTTTTTTCTCCACCGTCGCGAAATTCGTCAATTTCCTGTATTTTTTTTCCAAAGCGGCGAAACGGAAATTCTCCTCCTGCCATTTTCTGTTCAAAGCCGCTATTTGATATCCTATTTTTACGGTCTCGACGCTTTCCAGCACAACAATTCCAACAAGCACATACGCGACAATGCCTCCAATAACGGCAATTTTGAAAATCTGCGTTCTGCCTTTCACGCCTTTTCGGCGCAACGCAACTTTGCGCTGCGGCTGCGCGGCTGCTTTCTCTTTTCCGCGAATGATGGTTCCACTGCCTTTTTCGTGATTATTCTCATACTCCCCGCCGAAGCCAATTTTTTCAAACCATTTTTCACAATGCGGTCCTCTATGCTGTGGTACGAAAGAAAAACCGCTCTGCCGCCTTTTTTCAAAATTCCCGGAAGAAAAGCGAAAACCTTTGCGACATTTTCCATCTCGCCGTTCACAAATATACGCAACGCCTGAAAAGTTCTGGTGGCGGGGTGCTTCCTCCTCCGAGGGATAACCGACGAAATTATCCGGGTAAGTTCCGGAGCGCTTTCTATCGTCCTTTTTGCCCGCGCTCGCACGATTGCCGCGGCTATTTTTCGCGAATTTCTATCTTCGCCGTATCGGTAAATTATGTCGGCTATCTGCTTCTGCGGATAGGAGTTTACGACATCCGACGCCTTTACCGGAAACTTTTCCGAATATCTCATATCAAGATAACCTTCCGTCGAAAAACTGAAGCCGCGATTCGAGGAAAGTTGCGAATAACCGATGCCAAGATCGAACAAAATCCCGTCGGCATAGGGATATTTCCCTTTAGCAAGTATCCGTGGGAGATTGACATAGGAATCATTGACAATTTTTACATTTGCGACGGAAAATTTACTCTCTTTTTCAAGCGACTCGACCGCGTCCCTGTCAATGTCGAGAAGCAAAAGACGCCCCGAACCGGAAAGGCGATCCAAAATCGCGGAAGCAAGCCAGCCGGAACCCGCGGTGGCATCAATGTAAAATCCGTTTTGCTTCACGGAAAGAAATTCCACAACCTTGTCGGTGAGAATTCCCCCTTCGATCATAATTTTATATCAAGATTCTCCGCAAGGCGGGAATATGATTTTCGGTCGACTTTCTCGTATTTTTCGAAAAGAGCAGGCGCCCATATTTCGAACCAGTTCCCAATTTTTATCATCAGAATTTTGCTTCTTATCTTCGCTTTCTTCTTCAACTGCGACGGTATTAGAATTCTGTTGTGGCTGTCGGCGCGAATCCGCGAGGACCACGCGAAAAATATTCTAAGAAATTTCCTGTTGCCGCTTTTCGAATAATCAAAAAGGGATATTCTGTCGGAAATTTTTCTGAATTCCTTTTCCGGATACATAAAAATACATCCGTCGAGCCCCATAGTCAAATAAAAAATCCTGCCGGATGAAAGAAATTTCCCCGGAACGGAAAATCTGTTTTTCTCATCCAGTTTATATAAATTCTTCATCGAATGTATTTATCCCACTTTATCCCACCTATGTATTATAAATAAATTATGTGTTAAAAATTGTCAAGTCCGAAAATTTTAACTGTACCTGAAGCCGGTTGCGTATATTTGGCAGAACAGAGGAAATATCCTATCTGTCCGACCATCCCATTTATATATAGCGCAAAAAATACTTACGCATACGCTAACCCCGTTTATTCACAGCAGGAAAAAAACAACGACACTTTGAAATTGGCAAATCGACGAGTAGGAATTGAGTATGAATAAACGGGGTTAATGTAAAAATAAAAGAGAAAAATGTAAAATGACAAATCAAAATTAAAAAATGAGTTCAAGAGACGGACTTATCAATTTGCACTTGATATTATTGAATTTACGATATACTCCCCAGAGAGGTTTTGTAGAATTATTACGGACAAACTACTGAGAAGTATTATTTGAAGAAGTAAAAGAGATGGTTGATATAAGGGCTGAGATAATTTTGCA
>JAGHAK010000148.1 GCA_021161565.1 Elusimicrobiota bacterium
AATTCAAAATTCAAATCGCAAAATTCAAAATGACAATCCAAAATCCAAAATTAATCCAAAATTTTAATTTTTTATTTGTCATTTTCCATTTTGATTTTTGATTTTTCCATTTTTTTGTCTCCATATCACTTTTATATCTCTCCCCTCAATTTCTTTATCACTTTGACAACCCCGTCCAGAATCGCTTCGGGTCTCGGCGGGCAGCCGGGGATGTATGCGTCCACAGGAACGATTTCATCTGCGGGAATCGTCCTGTTATAGGACTGTTTGAAGATTCCCTGAGAGGATGCGCAGCTGCCGAATGCAATAACGGCAATAGGCTTCGGCGCGGCTTCATAAATTTCTTTAAGCCGCGGCGCGCCTTTTCTTGTAATCATGCCTGTGATGAGCATCGCGTCGGCATGTTTTATGGAGCCAACAAGTTTTATTCCGAACCTTTCAGCGTCGAATCTCGGGGTAAGCACATCCAGAATTTCGATGTCGCAGTTGTTACAGGGTCCAGATGCGAAATGGAAAACCCAAATTGATTTTGTCAGAATTTTTAACTTATTCATAAGCCCGCCAGCGCCAGAATTATGGCAATTATCCCAATGGGAAACAAGATAATCCATGAAAACCACAGAAACTGCGTTATTTTCAGCCGCGGGTTTGTGTTTTCTATCAGGACAACCAGAAGGAGCATAATAAAATATTTCAGAATGTTTACCCCGCCCATGAAAATTTCGCAGAGAAAAAAGGGCAGGGCAACGAGAAGAATATACTGGCTCATTTTGAAAAAGCCCAGGAGAGGTCCGGAATATTCGATGTAAGGACCGGCGAGAATTTCGGTTTCCGCTTCCGCAACGTCAAAAGGGACTCTCCCCAATTTCGCCTGCATTGTCGTTATGGCGAGCAGAAAAGCGATAAATCCCGAAGGCGAAAAAAGGATGTATTTGCCAGATTGCTGAAACGAAATTATCTCGCTTAATTTGAGAAGTCCACCTGTCTTTATCCATGTGACGGCAATAGCCGTCCAGAAAATCAGTTCATAGGAAAGAATGAGTTTCATTTCTCTTGCGGCTCCGAAAGAAGCGAGAGGATTGGAACTTGCGGCTCCCCCGAGAATAAGGCAGAGGGATGGAATAGCAAGAAGATAGACAACCGCGATTATATCGCCCCGGAAGCCCCCTTTGAGAAACTGAGCGCTTCCGACCATGGTGGAAACGAGCAAGACCGCGGCGAAGGAAAGCAGAGGCGCGAGAAAAAAAGTGACAATCTGCGCGTTTTTCGGAATGACATTTTCCTTTGTGAAAAGTTTTGCGATGTCATAAAGCGGCTGGAGAATGGGCGGTCCCACTCTCCACTGAAGGCGGGCGGTGAGTTTTCTTTCCACCCACGAAGCGAGAATTCCCGCCGTGATAGAAAACGCGAAGCCCGGAAAAACGAGATAATAGAAAATTTCCTTCATTTCAGCCCCACCTGATTTTTCCAGAAAATTCCTTTCACAAAAAGCCCGTCCCGGATTTTATAAATTCCCTCTTTTTCGTTTTCGCTGAACTGCCCTGTTGTTATGGCGTTTTTTTCGCAGGTTTTGACGCATTTCGGCTCCTCCCCGCCGTCCGCGCACAAATCGCAGGGGACGGTTTTGAATTCCACTGTCTCGAGGGTATTCACCCCGAAAGGGCATGCGGCGAGACAGGTTTTGCAGGATGTGCAAAGCATCGAAGAACGTCGCAGGTCGTCTCCTTCCTTTGCGAGCGCTCCAGTCGGGCAGGCAATCACGCAGGGCGCGTCCTCGCAGTGACGGCAGATTATTTTTCTCACGCCCTCCTCGAAAAGCATTTTGAATCCGTTTTTAGTGTGGTGGAAAGGATACGCGCATTCTACGGTGCATTCCCGGCAGCCGTAACATTTTTCAAGGTCTATTAAAATCATATGGTGGTCCGCAGAATGGCCTTGCCATCTTTAATTTTTAATTTTTCATTTTTCATCTCTGTTTAGTCCCAAATCCCTTCTATATCCTTTATTTCGCTGTATTTAAAAACGGGACCGTCTTTGCAGACGAAATATTTGCCGAGGGCGCAGTGCCCGCATTTCCCGATTCCGCAACTCATATTTTTTTCCATAGACAGATAAATTCTGTCGGGGGAGTATCCGAGTTCCAGCAGTTTCAAAGTTCCGAATTTCATCATAATCGGCGGGCCGCAGACAATCGCGACCCCTTTTTCCGCATTCGGTTTTATGTCTTCGAAAAGACAGGTAACGACGCCGATTTTGCCCTTCCATTCTCCTGTTTCGCATTTGTCAACGGACTGAAAAATTTCGGCGCCTTTTTTTCTCCAATTATCAAACTGTGATTTGTAAACGATGTCGTCCGGCGTTTTCGAGCCGTACAGAAGCGAAATCTTTTTGTATTTTTCTTTTTCGGCAAGAAGGGTGAGAAGAAGCGACCTGAGAGGAGCCATTCCCACGCCTCCTCCGAGAATAAGAATTTCTTTCCCTTCGAATTCTTCGAGAGGATAACCGTTTCCTAAAGGTCCTCTTATGCCTATAACATCGCCTTGTTTCAATTTATGGATTTTTTCTGTGACTCTGCCCGCTCTCATAATAGTCACTTCGAACTTTTCGGCTTCAAAATGAGAAGAGGAAGGAGTGAAAGGCGCTTCGCCCTCTCCGTATAGAGTAAACTGAATAAACTGTCCTGTCCTGAATTTCAGAGGGATTTCGGGTTTTACGACGAATGTTTTTATCGCAGGTGTTTCGTCAATTACGCCCGTAATCCAGGCGTCTATTGCTCTGTAAGGGTCTTTGCTCATTCCGCCGCTCCAGCTATGTCCGCGAGGACGTCCATGAAATTTATTCCGCCCTGACATCCGTCGATGCATCTGCCGCAGCCTGTGCAGCCCTTTATCTCCTGCATCGCCGGCCTGTAAAAGAACTTGCAGAGGAACCTATGTTTGAATCTCGGCGTCATTTCTTTGCGCGGGTTGGCTCCTCCGGCGACTCTCGCGTAGCCGGGATACTGGCAGGAGTCGCTGTAGCGGATTTTGTTGTTTTCTCCTTCTGAGAGAAAAAAGCAGAAACACGCGGGACAGACATTCGTGCATGCCCCGCAGCTGACGCAATCTTCGGCATATTTGGCTAAAACGTCCGTATTTTTTTCGATTTTTTCCGCGATAACTGCGGGCTTTATATTTTTTCCGCCGTTTTGCTTCAGGACGGTTTCCTTTGTTTTCTGCCGCACTTCGAGAATCTCGCGTTTTCTCGCATTGGAGGCGTCCTCGAAAAGGCCGCTGTTGTTTTTCAGTATTTCGCTTCCTTTGTCCGAGCCAGCCTCTACGATATATCCGTCGCGGGCAAACGAGAAGTTGAGGTCGAAGCCCTCTTCCGCCCACGGTTCGTCCCCGAGCGCCGCACAGAAACAGTCCTTATGAGCGCTCGTGCAGTCGGCGGAGAAAATAAGAATATCTTTTCTGAAATAGATGTCTTCGGGCTCTTCCAGATATATTTTTTTAAGCAGAGCCAGGCCTCTGAGGTCACAGCCCCGCGCCCCGAATATCACGGCCGGTTTTCTTTCTTTTTCCTTCAGATTCTCTCCCGGCGGGAAAAAGAAGTATTTCATCGGCAGAACCGTCCTGTGGCCTTCGAGAGAGAAACTTTCGCCTTCGTTTTTTTTCCACCGGTAAGAGCCGTTGGTTTGCTCCGGATAAAAGATATCGTTTTCGCGCGATATTTTTTTCGCGAACGCTTCAAAATTTTCTTTTTTCAAAAACTTCATTTTATTTATGAAAAAAACCGCAAGAGATTTGGATTTTGACAGAATTATCAAAATTAAACGGGAATTTGTCAATAGTCAATTTTGGATTTGTTGGTTTATATCGATTTATTCGAATATCATTATATTGCGATTTTACAATTGGCTATTGACAGGCAATGTTTTAATCTGATAATTTATAACATAAAATACTGGGTTTTCTAAAAATTTGGAAAATGAGAAGTTTCAAAGACAGAAAGATGAGAGCCGGTAAAAACGGGAATTTTTTTTACCTTTTCGGAACGCTTTTTGTTTTGTGGCTTTTTCTGACTTCGAGCTTAAAACCCGCGGAGATTTTTGCCGGTGTCACAGTCTCCCTGATTCTTGCTCTATTGTTAAAAGGGTGGTATTCGAATTTGGGTTTTCCTGTTTTAACGCCCGGAAGAATCTGCTTTTCCGTAATTTATATTTTTGTTCTTTTTTGGGAAATAATAAAAGCGAATTTTGACGTCGCTTATAGAGTCCTGCACCCGAAAATGCCTATCAAACCGGGAATCGTGGTCATAAAAACGGGATTGAAGTCGGCTATGGCGAAAATGTTTTTAGCGAATTCTATCACGCTGACTCCGGGGACTTTCACTCTGGATATTATTGACGATAATCTGCTTGTTCACTGGATAAACGTAAAAACCGCGGACACAACTGAGGCGACGGAGATTATCGGCGGCAGATTCGAAAGATATTTAAAGAGGATATTCCGACCGTGAAAAAAAAGGTCGAAAAAGAAGCGGAAATGCTGAAAGCCCTCGCAAATCCCTCGCGGTTGAAAATCGTGGCCGGTTTAATAAAGGATAAATGCAACGTGTCCGCAATCCAGAAAAAACTGGGGTTGCCGCAGTCCACCGTTTCCCAGCATCTGAACATATTGAAAAGCAGGGGAATAATAATGGGCGTGAGGGACGGAGTGAGGGTCTGCTATAAGGTGGTCGACAAAAAGGCAGCGGCAATTGTCAGAATCCTCGAAGATTAAATTTTTTTGTTTTGGTAAATTGTTTTATTTGTATATAAGAAAAGTATGATTTTAATTTTTTTCGCCGTTATCTGCGCGGGAGGAATTCTCCTGTTTTTCAGAATGCTTAAAGGTCCCTCCGCGCCGGATAGGGCAGTGGCTCTCGATGCCGCTTCGACTCTTGTCACGGCTTCTCTGGTTCTTCTCGGTTTTGTTTTCAAAAGAGGCGTTTATCTGGATGTCGCGCTGGTTTACGCGGTTTTGGCTTTTGTGGGAAGCGTCGCGATCGCGAGATTTCTGGAAAAGGGGATTTAATGCTACTGGGAGAAATAATAACAGGCATCGGAGTTTTGTTTCTTTTCCTGGGGTGTCTGGGGATTGTCAGATTTCCGGATGTCTACAACCGCCTGCAGGCGGGAACGAAATGCACGACAATGGGAGCTTTTTTCACGATAGTCGGCGTGGGGATTATGGAGCCGTCGTGGATTTTCAAAACTCTGATTATCGCCGTGTTCATTCTTCTGACGAATCCTATTTCCGCCCACGCTCTTGGCAGGGCGAGCTGTAAAACAGGAGTGCCTTTGTCTGATAAGACGGTCGTAGATAAAACAAAAGAATTCAGGGAATGTGAAAAAGTGTAGAGAATGGCTATTGCTTATATTCTGATAATTCTGATGATTTTATGCGCGGTGAGCGTTGTTTTTTTTAAAGATCTGCTGAATGCCGTAATCGCTCTGGCTGCCGTGAGTTTGATAGCCTCCGTTCTCTTTTTTCTCCTTCAGGCGCCGGATGTCGCTATGGCGGAGGCGGCGATAGGGGCGGCTCTGACAACGGCCATTTTCATCGTTGCCGTAAAGAAAACGAAAAGATACGAAAATGAGAAAATTAGTTAGTATTATTCTGCTTGGCGCCCTCGCTTTCGGCCTTGTTCAGGCTGTAAAGAAAATTCCCTTCGGCGTTCAGAAAACGAAGGTCGGAAAATATTATGTAGAAAGGGGAATCGAAGACACAGGCTCTTCGAATATCGTCACATCGGTCGTGCTGAATTACAGGGGCTTCGACACTCTCGGGGAAGTCACGATTCTGTTTGCCGGCGCAATCGCTCTCGGCGCCGTTCTTTTTACGGGGAAAAAAAGAATCGAAAGAGAAGTTTATCCTGCCAGCCCGATTCTTTCCACGGCCTGTAAATTTCTGTTTCCCCTCATCCTTCTTTTCGGCGCCTACATTTTTATTCACGGCCACCTCACCCCTGGAGGGGGTTTCCAGGGCGGAGCGATTGCCGCATCGGCGCTTCTCCTGATTTTTTTGGGTTGTCCCGGGAGAAAAACAGACGGGCGGAAAACCCGGCTCATGGAATCTCTCGGCGGAATTATATTTGTTCTTGCCGGCCTGCTCGGTCTCGCATACGGCGGATTTTTTCTTTTTAATTTTCTTCCGAAAGGAACAGTGAATAATCTTTTCAGCGCAGGCATCATTCCCGTTCTTTATATTGTCATCGGGTTTAAGGTCGCCTCGGAAATTGCGGGAATTCTGGATAATCTGTTCGGGGAGACCGAATGATTTTTTATATCGGTTCGTTCGCTCTTGTGCTTACCGGGCTTTATATTGCCGCGGCGAAAAAAAACCTGATAAAAATAATTATGGGTTTGTCCCTTGTCGATACGGGCGTGAATCTGTTTCTTATTTCTATCGGCTACATTAAAGGAGGAACAGCCCCGATATTTTCGAATGCGGCTATTCCGGGGAAAACGATGGTCGATCCCGTCCCTCAGGCGATGGTTTTAACCGCAATTGTCATCGGTTTGGCGGTTACGGCTTTAGCCCTTTCGCTGGTTATAAAAGCGTATTATCACTACGGCACTCTCAATGTCAGAAAGATAAAGGAACTGAAATGGTAGTAAGCCCCGTACTTTTAATAGCAGTTCCCCTGCTTCTGGCGTTTATTGCGCCTCTCTGCGGAAAAGCCGCAAAATATATTCCTCCCGCCGGCGCGCTTTTCAATCTGATTCTTTCGGTTATTCTGATTCCAACCGTTTTGAAAAGCCCGATGATTGTGTCAATCGGCGGTTTTCCCCCGCCTTTCTGCATCAATCTTTTTGTCGGGCCTCTCGGTATTTTTTTTGCGGCTCTGATTTCTCTGGCGGGTTTTCTCATTTCGATTTATGCCCTTTCGTACATCCGCGAAAGAGCCGTCGGGAAATATCACACTCTTTACCTTCTGCTTCTCACTGGCGCGACGGGTGTTGTTCTTACGGGGGACATTTTCAATCTTTTTGTTTTTTACGAGATTCTCTGCATTTCCTCATACGCGTTAACAGCCCACAACGCTCACTGGCACAGACACGGCACGGAAGCTGCGGTTAAATATCTGATTCAGGGCTCCGTCGGCTCCGCTTTTATTCTTCTGGCAATCGGCATGCTTTACGGTTTTTTCGGGACTCTGAATATGGCGGACCTCGCAAAACACATTGCGCGTGCCCATTCGTCCGTTTTGTTTATTCCCCTGACTTTTTTTATTGCCGGCTTCGGCGTGGAGGCGGCGATTTTTCCGCTGAACGCATGGCTTCCCGACGCTCATTCCGTATCGCCCGCGCCCATCAGCGCGATTTTTTCCGGAATCGCAATCGAAATCGGCGTTTATGCGATTATGAGAGTTGTCTTCACTCTCTTCGGCGCGCCACTGTCCGTGATGAGCGTTCTTCTTATAGTAGGGCTGTTGACTCTTTTAGTCGGGGAAATTTGCGCGTTCCGCCAGAACAATATCAAGAGAATGTCAGCGTATTCGTCCATCGGCCAGATAGGCCTTATCGTGTTTGCCTTCGGCCTTGCGACGAAAAGCGGAATAACGGCGGGCCTTTTTCAAATAACTTCCCACGCTCTTTCGAAAATCCTTCTGTTTCTGACGATTGGTTATATGATTTACTCCATCCGTATGAAAAACTATCCCGATAAATATGTAACGGAGATCGAAATAAACTCTCTGAACGGTCTGGGCAAAAAAATGCCGCTTACTTCGCTCGGTTTTGCGATCGCGGCGTTTTCTTTAATCGGTTTCCCGCCGTTTATCGGTTTTTCGTCCAAGCTGCTGATTGTCAAAGCGGCTCTGCTCAAAGGCGGGATATACGCCGTTTTAATGGGAATTGCCCTGATTGCGACGGTGATAGAAGGCGCGTATTTTTTAAAAGTTGTTCAGGGAATCTATTTCAGGAAAGGAGAAGTCGAGGGAATAAAAGAGAACAACGTTTTTATTCTTGTCCCGTTTTTTATTTTAGCGGCTCTGATTATTTTTGCCGGGATATATCCGGGAATTCTGACGAAAATTCTGAATTCCTCGTCGGGAGAACTTCTGAACAGAATCGGATACATCGGGAGACTGCCGGGATGACGCTGAAAATTTTACTGCTCACCGCTTTCGGCGGGGCTTTTGTTACATATTTCCTCGGCAAGGTGTCGTCCAAACTGCGGAACTATTTTGCGGTTTTCGTTTCCCTGACTTTGTTTGTTGCCGTTGCTTGTCTTTACGGAAAGAGTGCGGAAAATTTTTCTTATTTTAAATTCTTCGGGAATACCCTCGTTTTGAGAGTAAATTCTCTCTCGTGGTTTTTTGCGGCTGCCGTATCGGCATTCGGCGCGCTTTCCGTCATTTTTTCTCTCGACTATATGAAAGGAAAAGAGAATCTCGATTTTTATTATATGATGATGCTCCTGGTTAATGCCGCGATGCTCGGAATCGTTTTTGCGGCAGACTTAGTTTCCTTTTTTGTCTTCTGGGAAATTATGTCATGGTCGACATTTCTTCTGATAAGTTACAGCGGAAAAAATGCTCTTCCCGCCGGAATAAAATATATCGTTATGTCTTTAATCGGCTCTATGGCAATGTTTTTCGGTATTCTTTCGATTTACGTGAACTTTCACACTCTGATTATTTCCGAAATAGCCCGCGGAATTGTTTCCGCGTCTTCCGGATACAAAATATTTATCCTTGTTCTTTTTGGCGTAACCTTTGGAATAAAAAGCGCGGTAATGCCTCTGCACACATGGCTTCCGGATGCTTATACCGAATCCCCGACGCCTTTTTCGGCTGTTCTTTCGGGAATGCTCACCCGGATGGGCGTTTACGGATTTCTTCTGTTTTTTTATGTTGTTGCCGGCGCTTCATTTTTTTTTGATATCGATGCGGGGATTTCAAAATTCAACTATATTCTGTGCTGGCTCGGGGCAATAACAATTGTCATTCCCACTTTTATAGCAATGCTTCAGAACGACGCGAAAAAACTTCTCGCATGGCATGGAATCGGCCAGGGCGGATATATGATTTTGGGAATTGCTTTTGGGACAAGCCTTGGTCTTGCAGGGGGAATTCTTCACACATTGAATTACTCGATTTGCATTGTTCTTCTTTTTATGAGCGTGGGAGCGGTGGAGTACAGATGCGGCGGCGTCAGGGATTTGAATTCTCTCGGCGGATTGATAAAAAAGATGCCGGTCGCTTTCGCCGGCGCGCTTCTGGGAATTTCGGGCTTGATTGGTTTGCCTTTGACCAACAGTTTTGTTTCAAAATGGCTGATTTATAAAACGCTGATTCTTAAAAGCCATCCTTTTTTAGCTTTCGCCGCTTTAATCGGGACTTGGGGAACGATTCTTTCCGTCTATAAGTTTCTCCACAACAATTTTTTGGGGGAGCTGCCTGAAAAATACGAAAATATAAGGAAGTCCCCCGTCAGTATGCAAATTCCGATAATAATTCTTTCAAGCGCAATTTTATTATTCGGAATTCTCCCTGGCATTCCGTTGAAGGTAATAAATACAATCATAACTTCATTCGGTTTCAATTCTCTCAACGTGAACCTATGGGGAATCGCATCGGAAACGGGGACGCTGAATACGATAAACATTTTTACGGCGATTCTGATTGCGGGCTCTGTTATCTGGATGTTGTTTCGCGTTGGTAAAAAATCCTTTCCTGTTACTCAGGATGATAATTACGCCGCGGGCGCATACGTCCCCGCGGGAAAATATAACTATACGGCTGATTTTTATGCCCCTCTTTTCAAAATAGTCAAACCGTATCTGATGGATTTTGCGGATAAGTTTTTCGGTTGGCTCTGCCGCGTTTTCACGGGATTTTCCGAAGGCGTCAGAAAAATATATGCCGGAGATGTGGGCTATTATGTTTTGTACATTCTGTTTTTCGCGGCTCTTCTGTTTTTTGTTCAGTCAGGGGGGAAATCATGGTGATAAAACTGATTGCCCTTCCGCTTATTGCTTTTGTCATCGGGATATTTTTCCTTGGTCTGTTCAGGAAAATTACCGCAAGAATTCACCGCCGCTACGGGCCTCCTCTGACACAGCCGGTTATAGACATAATTAAACTCTTCTATCAGAAAAGCGTAAGCCACGGCCGTTTGTTCGACTTCGGGATAATTGTTTCTCTCGCGGGTTCTCTCGCGGTGATTCTGTTTCTTCCTTTTGCCGGAATCTGCCCTCTTGAAAGTTCGGGAGGGCTTCTTGTTATTGCCTACCTGCTTCTGTTCGCTCCTCTGGGAATCGCTCTTTCCGGCGGAGAAGCTGCGAACCCGAATATAAGTATCGGGATTTCAAGAAAACTGATTTTGAGTTTGGGTTATGAAGTTCCTCTAATCCTCATCCTTCTGGCGGTTATGACCCATTATAAAACGATTTCCATCGCGCAAATCGTTTCGATGCAGCAGAAAACCGGCTGGGCTGTTTTTTCTGCGCCTCTTTTTTTGTCGGGCATCTCATACATTCTGATACTGCCGGCAATGCTCGGCGTGAGGCCGTTCGACATTGCTTCGGCTCCGCAGGAAATATCCTCGGGAGTAAAAGTAGAATACGGGGGCAAGTTTCTCGCTCTTGCGACAATCGAGCACGCCTTCCATCTGTTTATCGGAATTTCGCTTTTCGTCAATCTTTTTCTGGGCGGCGGAAACGTTTTTGTTTTTTTCCTGAAAATGATTTTTGTTTTTATCGCCGGCGTTTTTGTTCACTCGGTTTTCCCGCGTTTCAGGACAGAACAGGCGGTAAAATATTTGTGGGGATGGCCGGCCCTGATTGCTCTTCTGGGTCTGGTTCTTGCTGTGACGGTAAAATAAAATGGACAGAAATAAAATTTCGAAATGGCTCAAAGAGCCGGATAAAATGTCGGGCAAGTATTCTCTCTGGGCGCTCTATTTTTGCACGGGTTGCGGAATCATCGAGGTTCCTCCCGTGCTGACTTCGCGATGGGACGCGGAAAGATTCGGCGTGATTCCGGTCGCGACTCCGAGGCAGGCAAACCTGTTTTTGATTACCGGCTACGTTTCGGTAAAGACATTAAGAGCGATAATAAGGTCTTATGAACAGATGCCGGAGCCGAAGTATGTCGTCGGTTTCGGTTCTTGTCCGATAAACGGGGGAATGTACTGGGATTCGTATAACACGATAAAGCATCTGGACAAATACATTCCCGTGGACGGATGGATTGCCGGCTGCCCTCCGCGGCCGGAGGCGATATTTGTCGCAGTGACTCATCTGTGGACTCTGATCGATAAGGGAATGGCAAAAGGATATGTCAAATACAGGGAAAAATACGAACTTTACCGCCGGAACCAGGAAAAAGTTCTCGGCACGCTGGAATGGCCGCCGCTGTTTCCGATAAAAGACGATGGGAAATAAAAAGCCGGAGAATGGAATTACAATGGCAAAAAAAGAGGAAATATTAAACGTTTTAAAATCTTTCAGGGATAAAGGGTATGACCATCTGGAGATGGTTTCCTGCGTCGACCGCATAAAAGAAAACAAATTCGAAATCGTCTATATTCTCTCGTCATACGGAGAAAATGAAACCGTAATTCTGAAAACCGCAATTTCGAGAGAAAACCCGCAAATCCCGTCGGCTATTCCTGTCTTTGAAAACGCCGAGCCCTATGAGAGGGAACTGCACGAGCTTTTCGGCATAGATTTCGAAGGGCACCCGAGGCTGACGCCGCTTCTGCTGGAAAGAAAATATAAAATACCCCCGTTCAGGAAGGATTTCGATACGAGAAAATATGTTAAAGAAGTTTTTGATGAAATTCCGTTCATAGAGGACAAGAAATGAGAGAAGTCGAACTTTATTTCGGGCCTCAGCATCTCGGCATGGTCGGCAATTTCAGTATTACGCTTACGGTCGAAGGCGACACGATTCTAAATGCGAAGGCAAATCCGGGTTTTCTGCACCGCGGTTTCGAAAAGTTGATGGAGTCGAGATCGTGGATACAGAATTTTCCGATGGTCTGCAGAATAAACGTCATCGAGCCGGATTCTATGGAAATGGTTTACGCAATGGCGGTTGAAAAATTAGCGGGGATAGAAGTGCCGGAGAGAGCGAATTACATAAGAACGATTGTGCTTGAACTCGCACGTCTGGATTCGCATCTGTTCGGCTGCTGGGCCTACGCCAATATGCTCGGTTTCGACACCGTCGCGCAGTGGGCGATGGCAGACAGGGATTTGATTCTCGACCTTTTCGAAGAGCTTACCGGAGCGAGAGTTTATCACATATACATCTGGCCGGGCGGAGTGCGGAGAGATTTGCCGGAGGGTTTCAAAGACAGAGTTCTGAAAGTTCTCCATACGCTCGCCGGACACGTGCCTTCCTATGACGAAACATTTTTCGACAATAAACTTTTTTACGAAAGAGCGGGGGGAATAGGCGTAATAAACGCCGAGGAAGGAAAAAAACTGGGCGCGACGGGCCCAGCGCTGAGAGGCGCGGGCGTTGATTTCGACATAAGAAAAATCGAGCCGTACGCCGTATACGATAAGCTAAATTTTGAAATTCCCACACGCCGGGACGGAGACGCTTATTCAAGGGTGTGGGTGATAAGAGACGAAATGATACAGAGCGTTCACATGCTGATGAATCTGT
>JAGHAK010000069.1 GCA_021161565.1 Elusimicrobiota bacterium
ATGAGCTGGAATATACTTTGCCACAGTCGAAGAAAAAAGAAAAGATGCTATTAAAAATGGATGAGGAACAGCAGATGCTCTATAATGCTATTTATAGATGATTGGGTGTTGCATTGGCGAAGTCAGGGCTCGCTGATGGAAATTCAAAATTCAAATCGCAAAATTCAAAATGACAATCCAAAATCCAAAATTAATCCAAAATTTTAATTTTTTATTTGTCATTTTCCATTTTGATTTTTGATTTTTTCATTTTTAATCTTTCATCTTTCACTTTTCAACTTTTCAACTTTTCATTTGCCATTTTTCATTTTCCATGCGGAATTGCTTGTGATGTTTCAACGTTTATCATTTTACACTCAGTTGCGATTTGATTCCTCAGAATGCCAGTTTTGCTTCGAGAAGAATCTGACTTGCGGATGATGAGTTTTCTTTTGTTGCCTCATCCGGCGAGAAATTCGAAAAAACAAGACGGAATTTTATGTTTTCGGTGTAGTCGTATTTGGCTCCCGCGTCGAGTTCTTTTCCTATCGCGTCCGCGCCGCCGGCCGCTTCGGGAAGCGTGTAGGTGAAGTAATTCGCGAAGATTTTAATGGGCAGTCTTGTCGGCTTTGAGTGGAAACCGAATCCGGTAATCTGAAGATTTTCCAGAGTGTTGCTTCTTCCATCCTCCCGGTGAGCAATGTAATATTCGCCGAAACCGCCGTATTCCTTTATGTGGCTCGTCGCCGTCTTAAAGTTTTCGTCAGTAGGTGTGTCGGGATTGTCCCCCGAACCGGATGCGAAAAGAAGAAATCCTCCGCCTTTTCCAAGCCGGGAAATTTCTCCTTCGGCGTTTATTCTTAAAATGTAACCCATAGCGTCAAATTTGCTTCCGCCGATTTTTGCAACCTCCGCCATCCATTTTGTGTCTTTTATAAGAGAACTTTCGTAGCGAAAATCCATTATGTTTTTCCTTTTCCCCGCGCTTTTGTCATTTTCGCAGAAATAATTCAAAAAAAGTTTGCCTTTCAGGACTTCTCTCTCGATAGAAAGAACATAGACATCTGTGTCCGAGTTTCCCGTGAAATTTTTTGTGGAACTTTCAATTAGTTTAAAGCCTGCCGCCTGCCCGTTTATGGAAAGGGGGAGTTCCGCCGAAATTTTTATGCCGTCGAGCCCGATGTTATCGTCGTCTATCAGAATCCCCTCGTTGAGGCGAAAATTCTGTCTGCCTATTTCGATTGTAACGGGAAGATTTGCTATTTTGCCAACGGAAATGAATCCCGTTTCAAGGAAAAAATCCGCCTCGTCCGATCTTCCCCATATCGTTTTGTTCTGAATGGTCATATTAGCCATAATGTCTTTTTTGAGAATTCCGGAAAGATAGAACCGTGTTCTCTGGGCGAAATAACTTCGCGGGTCGCTCGTTTCGCTGGAATAATCAGGATTTGAGACAGAATAGGAACGAATCCGCATCTTCAGACCGGCGTCGATGTCGGCAAAAACAACCGCCGGCATAAGTGCGATAATGGCTATCAGTTTTTTCATTGAAAAATGTTACAAATTTTGCGGAAAATTTGCAAATATCCCGTTTTTTATTTTATAATAAACAAAAAATCCCGCGGAGGAATAATTATGAAACTGCTAAAAAAAATAACAGTCAGGACTGTTCCCGTTTATTTCGCTGCGATATGGCTTCTATATAGCGCTCGTCCCAGGAACATTTATTTTTTGATTTTTGGTGTCGCTCTTGTGGTTATAGGCGAAATTTTCAGAATTTGGGGCTGCGGCTATCTTGTGAAGACAAAGGAATTTATCGTATTCGGGCCCTATTCGCATCTGAGGCATCCGCTTTACTTGGGTTCCTATCTGATTGGAGCGGGTTTCTGTATTATGTCTGAGATATGGTGGATGCTTTTCCTCTGGCAGGCGGTTTTTGCTCTTTACTATTATCCTCGAAAAGAGGTGATAGAAAGTTTTCGGCTTGCCGATATTTACGGAGAAAAAGTTTTCGACTATATGAGGAATGTCCCCGGCCTTCTGCCGCGGATTAAGGGCTATAAAAAATCCGGAGCGAAATGGTCTTTCAGAAAATTGATAAAAAACAGCGAAGTCGGAATAATAATTCTCGATTTGGCGGGAATTGCAATTATGTATTTGAAATTCGTACGATAACTTTTGCACGATGAAAAAAATAAAATCGCTGACGAACCCTTCTTATCATCAAGCGGATGTCTGGCTTGTCGAAAAAGGCGGGAAATTTCTTGTCTGGAAGGATTTTTCGAAATGGCGTTTTCTCGGGCGGCTGATAATCGCGCGGGAGGTTTCTTTTTACAGGCGGCTTCAGGGGATAAAAGGGATTCCAAAATTTTACGGAATGCCGACAAAGAGTTCCTTTCTTATGGAGTATATCGATGGTCAGCCGATTGACGCTTTCAGCGGGCTTGACGAGAAATTTTTCCGGCGTCTTGAAAAACTTGTCGGCGAGATTCATTCCCGAGGCGTTCTCCACTTCGACCTGAGACACAAAAGCAATATCATCGTCAGAGGCGGATATCCTTATATAATAGATCTCGGCACCTGCTTTTATTCCCATATTCTCGTTTTGCTTCTGAGCTGGATTGACCGCGCTGCTCTGATACATCTCAAGCAGGTTGTTTCCCCGAATCTTTTGACCCCGCTGGAAAGGCGACAAGCGAGAATCCACAACCGCCTCAGCAAATTGTGGTTTTTCAACAGAATTTTCAAGGGTGATTGATTTCCCCCTTTTCAAAAATGGGGAGATTATAGGGTGTCTGCTTTTAAACTTTAAATCTATTAAACCCATTTTTTTCAATAGAATTGAAAAAAATGCCTGCCACGTCCCGCTTTTGCAGGACTCCGCTTTGCAGGGTCCCTTGCGGGAAAAGGCCGCCCATTCAGGTTAGGAAAAAATGATAAGTATATAATAGAAGGTTATAACAAAAAAATGAACGTAAATTTGATGACTATATGTAACGCATTAAATTATTGCGTATAAATCAAAAATCAAAATGAAAAAATAAAAATGACAGATTAAAATGCAAAATTATCTCAGCCCTTA
>JAGHAK010000030.1 GCA_021161565.1 Elusimicrobiota bacterium
ATTATGAATAACAAAAAAATGAAAATAAAAAATGAAAGATATTGCAAAAAGGGCGGGGTTAACCCCGCCCCTGCGTGCAGGGGCGGCACTGCGTGCATTTTTTGCTTAATGCAAAAAATGGGTTTAACCCAGATTTTTCATTAGAAAAATCTGTCATTCTGACCCCGCATTTTGCGGGGGAATAATTCAGGCTAATGAAGAAAACATCTTTGCCCCGTGAAAACCATGGCGATTTTTCTTCTGTCCGCCTCTTTTATCACATCTCTGTCGCGAATGGAACCGCCGGGTTGTATTATGGCTTTAACGCCGATTTTCGAAGCGGCCGCAACAGAATCTGGAAAAGGAAAAAATCCATCCGAGGCAAGAACCAAACCGCGGCGTCTGCCCGAATAAGACGAGCAGACTTCGACGGCGCGCACCCTCGATTGCGAACCGCCGCAAATCGCAACCGTCTTTTCGTTTTTCGCCGCGACAATGGCGTTTGATGTCGTGTGTTTGACGACTTTCCAGGCGAAAACAAGGTCTTTCATCTGCAGGGATGTTGGCTTCTTTTTCGTGACAACTTTTATATTCAGAGATTTGCGAGATATTTTTTCCGCAACTTTCCCGAAAGAAGTGTCTTTCAAAATCTCCGTCTTTTCACAGGGGCGGACAATAGCCAGAACCGTTTTTTTGACTCTTAAAATTTTCAGCGCTTCCTTCCCGAAACCGGGGGCAATTATGCAGTCGACAAATTTATCTTTGAGAAACTTCGCGCTTTTTCCGTCCACTTCCCTGTTAAAGCCGAAAACCCCTCCGAAAGCGCTCTGCGAATCAGCGGAAAACGCCTCGGAAAGCGCGACTGAAATCACCTCCGCGCAGGCGACGCCGCAGGGATTTCTGTGTTTCACCACAGCGACCGCAGGCTTGCGGAATTCCGAAGCGAGAGAAAAAGCCGCGTCCATATCCACGATGTTGTTCAGAGAGATTTTCTTGCCGGAAATCTGCCGAAATGTCGCGGGTATCGAATACAAAAAGGCGGAAGAACCCGGATTTTCTCCGTAGCGAAGTTTTTCGAAAAAGTTCGGGAATTCTTTCTCCCGCAAACTGCCGAAAACTTTCATGCCGATCTTTCTGTCATATTCGCCTGTGAAAAAAAATGTTTTCGCAGCCAGAAACCGCGAAGTTTCAAACGAAACAAAACCGTTCTCCGCGATTTCCCTCTCTACCGTCTCAAAATCCCTGACTTCAAAAACGGGAACAACAAATTTGTGATTTTTTGCCGCTGCCCGCAAAAGCGAAATGCCCCCTATGTCTATGCTTTCGGGAAGCGCGCCGAATTTGTAAGGAATAACGCAGACAAGATCAAACGCAGGAACGTTTGTTTTTTTCAGTTCCCCCATATGCGCGGCATTTCCTCTGTCGGCAAGGATTCCGGCGAAAATTCCGCGGGAGAGAGTTTTGACTCTGCCCGAGAGAATCTGACTGCCGACGATTTTCGAAACATCCGTCGCGGCGATACCTTTTTTCTTCAGATGGACAACCGTGCCTGTGGTGGCGTAAATCGCGATTTTCCTTCCCGCAAGAAACCGCGCAAACTTTTCTATTTTCTTCTTTGACCCGGCGGAAATGAGCGCGCGCCTTATTTTTATCCCGCGAATTCTCCCCGTGACATTCATCTTGGTATCAGACCGCCTTCTCCCCGGATTCTCCTGTTCTGATTCTTATGACGCTTTCCATATCCGAAATAAAAATCTTTCCGTCGCCAATGCGGCCGGTTTGAATTGTCTCGAGAAGCAAATCCACCGCCTTCGCAACTTCAGGTTCCCTTACGATTATTTCGAGTTTCACTTTCGGAAATTCAAAGAATCTCATCCGGCGGAGTTTTTTCTGGCCGCGGCTTATCCCGAGCCCTTTCACTTCGGAAATAATCATACCTCCGATATTGAGCGGATACAACACCCGCTTGACTTTTTCAAGCCGTTCAGGCGGAAAAACAGCCACAATTCTCTTCATAAGATTCGCCTCCATCTCAGTAAATAATCTGTCTCAACCCTGAAGGGTTGAGTATCACGATTTTCCCTTTTTGGAATTCTATGTATTTCAGGTCCTTTAGTTTTGTAATCATTCTCGAAATCACCTCCCTCGAAGTTCCCACATAACTTGCCAGCTCCGCATGGGTGAAAGGCAGTTGTATGAAAATTCTGCCATCCCTGTTCACGCCGTATTGGCCGGCAAGGTCGAGAAGAACAAAAGAGCATCTTGCCAGAACGGAATTGTAAGCAAGCGACTTTATTTCCTCGTCGGCCCGTTTGAGACGAGCCGAAAGCGTGCCGATTATCTTTAGCAAAACATCCACATTCTTCACCGCGAATTTCTTGAAATCGTTCGCCTTGATAAACAGAATCCGGCATGCTTCCATAACCCGCGCCGTGGCAGAACGACTTCGGCCACCGAAAATCGCCATTTCACCGAATATATCCCCCTTGTTGAGGTAGGTTAGGGTTTTCACCTGACCTGTCGGAGTGCTTTTGTAAATTTTGATTCTCCCTGAAATGACAAAAAAAAGTATCTGCCCCGCGGACTCCTCGGAAAAAATAATATCGCCTTTCGCAAAACTTTCCACGGAACTGATTTTGCTCAGCTGCTTCATCTGCTTCTCGCTCAGCTTCGAAAAAGCGGGAATCTTTTTTAAAATTTTCGCTTCAACCATATTTTTATTCTACAAAATATCCAGCACTTCATAAACATCCACGGGTTTTTCCTTGCCCTTTACTTTGAGCGGCGGCATTTTTTTAACCTTCACGATATCCGAAACCTCGTCGTATGTCGCCTGTGAAATCAAAATCTGACCGGCCTTGGCGTTTTCCTCCAAACGGGCGGCAAGATTGACGTTGTCTCCTATTACCGTATAGTCCGAGAATGTTGCCGACCCCATATTGCCGCAGACAACATCTCCCGTATTTATTCCCATTCCGATTCCTATTTTCTTCATATTCCGTTTTTCCCATTTCTCGCAGAGTTCAGCCACCTTTTTCTGCATCTCAATCGCGGCTCGGACCGCAAGTTCGGCATGATTGTTCATATAATAAGGCGCACCCCATATCGCCATCACGGCGTCGCCTATGAATTTGTCGAGCGTTCCTTTATTCCTGAAAATTATATCTGTCATCTCTGTCAGATACTCGTTGAGTATTTTCACGATTTCTTCCGGAGCCATTTTCTCGCTCATCGCGGTAAAACCTCTTATATCCGAAAAGAAAACCGAAAGATATCTTTTCTGCCCGCCGAGGGCAAGCATTTCGGGATTTTTAATCAGTTCGTCGACGACCTGAGACGAAACATACCTCTGAAACATATTTTTTATGAACTTTTTTTCCTTTTCTTCCGTCACAACCCTGTAAATCGTCATTCCGAGAAATGTAAAAAAACCGGTAGAGGCAGGATAAAAAATTGGAACGACAATCCTGTCGAGAAAAAGGAAATACGCAATCGCGCACCAAGCCGCAATTACCGAAATAGAAAAAACAGCCGCTTTCAGAGGCTTCAACCTACCCGAAAAAAAAGTGATCAGACCGCCTATCAGAATGATAATTAGAACATCCGCATACGCCGGCGACGGAACAAGGAAATTCCTGTCAACAATGTTCGAAAATGTCGCCGCCACCACGCCGACCATGGGAAAAAGCGGCGAAAACGGAGTCGGCCTCAGGTCAACGGTGCCAGTCGCTGTAAGACCGACAAAAACAGCTCTGCCCTCCAATTTTTTGAGTTTCGCGCTCTTTTCCCGCCTTGCGCGGTAACTGTCTATCACCTCGAGAAAACTCAGCGGATTGTATCTTTCTATTCCGCCGGGATAGTTGAGCAGCATCTGACTCCGCCGGTCTAGCGGAATTTTGAAACTTCCGACTTTGCTCTTTTTCACCTTTATGTATTTTCCCGGTTTAACAACAACATCCTTCCAACCGGCGCCAATGTATCGCAGCGCCATCAGAAACGCGATGTGCGGATAAATTTTGTCTTTGTATTTGACAAGAAGAGAAACCCTCCTCGTCGTCCCGTCAGGGTCGGGAATCGCATTGGCATAGCCGGAACCCGCCAGCCCCAGAGCGAAACGCGAAATGGGAAGCACTACCGAAACAGCGTTATAGAGCGAGTCGTTCACCTCGCCGGGAACCGCTATTCTTTTCAGAAGCATTTTCTGAAAGGGATTACAAACATCCTTCGGCTCGCCTTTGTCTATAATGCAGAACATCGGGAAGTAAACATCGAGTTTTTTGAACTGGTCGGCGAGAACTTTGTCATCTTTGTCATTTCGCGATTTTTCCGTGAAGAGAACATCATACATAACCATCGCGGGTTTGAATTTGGAAAGAATGTTCAGCAAAATGGCATGGTATTTCCGGCGCCACGGCCACCTGCCCATAGCGTCGTCGGAAACGCTTTCATCGCCCATGCAAATCACGGAAACCCTCGGACTGCCGAGGCGTTCACCTCTTATGTGAAACCTGAAATCCTGCGTTTTGTACTCTATCGTCTTCAGAAAACCAACCGAATAGAAAAAAATAAAAATTATCGTGACGGCAAAGCCGACAGAAAAAGACAGCAATTCGTTTTTTTTCAGTTTCATTGACTGCCGCCGACAATCAATTCCGGTATGAGAGTGTCGGGCATTCCATCCGAGACAGGCACACTTTGTCCGTCCTTCCCGCAGGTCCCGTCGTCATAGCCGACTTTGCCTCCGACATATTTTATTTCCCGCAAAACCTTCGGACCATTTCCGGCGATGGTCGCTTTCTTCACAAGGCGACTCATCCGACCTCCTTCGACAAGGTATCCCTCTCTCACTTCAAAAACAAAATCGCCGTTGGCTGGATTCACCTGCCCGCCTCCCATTTTCTTCACAAGCAGACCTTTTTTTATTTTTTTCATCATCTCGTCAAAATCCGACTTGCCCGGGGCAAGATATGTTATACCCATTCTCGGAATGGGTTTGGCGGAAGGGGACTCTCTTCTGCCATGTCCGTTCGAAGGGATGTTGCGAAGATTCGCCTCGAGGCGGTCGAAAAGATAATTTTTCAAAACCCCTTTTTCTATAAGAAAAACCTTCCTCGCCGGCACTCCTTCGTCGTCAATCTCATAAGACCCGTTTTTATCCGGCAATGTCGCATCGTCAATAACCGTAATCTCCGAAGAGGCGACCTTCGAATTTATTTTTCCGGCGTAAACAGGAGAGGTACCTTTCCTGACGGCGTCCGCTTCAAGAGAATGCCCTATCGCCTCGTGAATCAGAGTGCCGCCAGCCGCCGATGATATCAACACAGGAAACGCCCCGGAAGGGGGCCTCGGCGCTGCAAGCAAATCCAGAGCGAGTCGCGCCGCCGCAATGGACTTTTCCCGGCAGGCGGCAAAAAACCCGTTGTCATCCCGGGGACGCGTTGACAAAAAATGGTCATAGGCGATTTCTTTTTCATTCCCGCTTTCCGTAATTACGGAAACAAAAAATTTTTGTCTGAAACTCCGTTTTTCCGACACTTTTTCGCCGTCGAAAATGCCGCAAAAAGAAGCGGCTGCCGAAAAACCAAAATCGATATTCTTTATCTTCCCTTTTCCAATTTGACGCAACTCTTCGTCAAGTTCGACGACAAATTTCTCGACCATGGCCATATCAAGCGAAAATTCGGGTTTCTTCACTCTCAAACCGAAATCCGCCAGTTCGCTTGAAATTTCATCCGATACAGGAAAACTTTCAATGCGCGTAAAATCCCCGTCGACAATTCTCACTCCGACGCCCGAGGAAAAACCAGATTTTATGCTTTTTATTTTCGAAAGCGAATATGAAAAACTGGAAGCCTTTGAACAGGCGAGAAAAATGTCCCTGAAAGAACACTTTCTGCCAAACAAATTTTTAACCTGCATTATTCATGCATCCCCGATAAATATCGGGGACAGCCCCGCAAAATGCGGGATGAATAATCCAGGTTAACCCTGTTTTTTCCCATAAACTTTCACGCAGTTTCTGCCGGATTCCTTTGCCTCGTAAAGCGCCTCATCCACCTTCTCTATGCCATCCAAAACGCTTTTGACGGGCGGGGGCACCGGCAGGACGCCTATCGAGGTCGTGACAGCAACCTTTGTCTTATTGTCGCCATAGACGTTTTTCTCGATTGCCGCCCTTATTCTTTCCGCCACGGCAGTCGACGCAGACAAATCCGTCTCGGGCAAAAGCGCTATAAATTCCTCTCCACCGAATCTCGCCACAATATCGACTGTCCGCAACTGTTTTTTCAAAATCGAGGCAAACTGAATCAAAATCTTGTCGCCAAAGGGATGCCCGTAAGTGTCATTTACCTTTTTGAAGTGGTCAAGGTCGAACATGCAGAGCGCGAAAGGCGTGCTAAAACGGCGGAAACGCTCCAGTTCGTGGCTCAGTCTTCTCTCGAAATATTTTCTGACATAAAGACCTGTCAAATCGTCTATTATCGCCTGCGTGTAATGTATGGAATTGTCCAGCGCAATCTGCGCAATATTGGACAGGGTGTTCAAAACAATCAGTTCCCGCTGCGAATACGGCTGGGAATTTCTTATCATAATGACGCTTCCAAACTGCTTTTCCCTCGCGATGAACGGAATAAAAATCGCGGAAAAATTCGCGGCAAGGTCCAGCGCCGAGAAAAAATCCGCAAGATTTGCTTCATTTTCGGGCTTCCTTATTATACTTGGCATTCTTCTGTTAAGAAAAGCGTCGGACTTTTCGACAATTTTTCTAACCCCGTCTATTTCTCTCTTATCCACGCCCCACGCGCCGCGAAGATAAAAATCGCCGCGCTGGGATTTGAGAAAAAGCAGAAGTTTCGAACATTCGCTGAAGTTCTTAAAAACTTCTATAATCTGTTTTGTGAGAATTTCAAAATCGAGAATGCCGCCCAGCGATGTCGAAACGCCTAAAATTTCATAAAGGGTGTAATACGCCTCTTCCGTCCCCTTCATCATCATTCCCGCGAGTTTGTCTTTGTCCTTCGTCGAAGTCTGGACACCTGCGAGCGGACAAATACAGTTAAAATCGCAGTAAAGGCACCAGATTCTGTGGGGCGTGGGGAAAAACTCCTCGTCCGACCTGATTTCCCTGACGAGTTTCTTTATTTCCTCCATATTCTTTTTCAATTCCTCGTCGGTTTTCTTTACTTCCACTTTTTTTTCGGGACCCAGATAATGGAAAGTTATGCTGTCCACGGGCCTGCCTGTTATGTGTTTGCCCGCGAATGTGTAAATCACCGTCTGAAAATCGTCCTTCAGTTCCTCGGGTTTCGGAATATAATTGCCGGTTTTGTAATCTATAACCGAGGCTCCGTCAATTCTGTCGATTCTGCCTATCAGAGAAAAATCCCCCACTTCGACCTCAAACCACTGTTCTATGAAATCGGCGGGATTCTTCCATTCCCCTGAACGATAAAAATGATTGAGCATATCCACAGCCCTGTGATAAAATTCCTCCTCCTGCTCTCTATTCAAAAAACCTTCGCTGATCCATTCAGCGCGGAGAATCGACTGAAGAAGTTCGAGGGTTCTTTTTTCCATGTCGTAACCCATAAATTTCGCGAGAGCGTTGTGAACGGAATTTCCCATGCTGAGAAAAGGCCGAGGCTGGCGGAATTTCTCTCCAAGTTTGTCAACATACTGATACTTAAACATCCTTGGACACTTTTTGTAAGTGGCAAACATCGTCGGAGAAAATTTTTCAAAATTCACTTTTTCCTCTTTTCAATAAATTTCTTTTTGATATGCTGGTCGAAATATTTCGAAAATCGGTGGGTTCCGGAGGAAGAGGCAACAAAAAACATCATCTCTGTTTTCTGTGGTTCAACCGCCGCTTCAAGCGCGATTCTCCCGGGGTTGCAAATCGGCGCAGGCGGCAAACCCCAGTGTCTGTATGTGTTAAAAGGCGATTTCGCAAAGGTATCCTCTATGCTCAACGGTCTCTTCCACTTCCTGAGAGCGTATCTAACAGTGGCGCAGGATTCAAGCCGCCAGCGTTTTTTCAACCGATTGTGAAAAATTCCCGAAATGAGAAATTTTTCTCGGGGCGTCTTCGCTTCTTTTTCTATGATGCTTGCCAAAATAAGCGCCTGCTGCGGAGAAAGACCTGCCTTTGCCGCTTTTCCCCTTATTTTGTCCGTGAAGAAAACCGAATTAAATTGTTTGAGAAACGCATCGCACACCTTCTCGACGGGCATGCCCGATGTGAAAAAATATGTTTCGGGATAAAGACGCCCTTCGAGTTTTTTCTCGACGACATAATTCAGAAACTCGGTTTTGCCCACTACTCCCGCCTCATTCAGCGCTTCCGCTATTTCGTCGCTTCTCCATCCTTCCGGAATCGTCACTTTTATCAGAACGGCCTTTCCGTTTTTGAGTTTCCCGAGGACGCTCAGAACAGGTTCGTTTCTGTAAAATTTGTATAATCCGTATTTGAGCGCCGTGTCGGATCCTGTTATCACAGCCGCCTTCAGGAAAAAACTTTTTCTCAAAATAATGCCCTTCCCGTGCAGAATCAGGCAAACATCCTTCGCTGAAACTCCCTCAGGGAGATTAACCTCGACCCTGACCGGTCTGGGAACAGCGACCCACAAAAGAGGAAACAGCACAATCAGCGCAAGACCTGTCCGCATTCCGAATTGAATTCCCTGCGCGCCATCTCTTCTTTGAATCTGGTGACGGACACCGGATGAATGCCTTTCTTTCTGAAAAATTCCAGCATCTTCGGTAAAGTTCTTATCGTCTGCGGCACGCCGCTATGCATAAGAATTATGTCGCCGTCGGATGCCATCTTGACTTTTCTCCAAATCTGCGATGATGTCTGCACTATATCGTCCGTGTTTATCGTCCACAAAATGACCTCGAGGTCAGTCGTATTGGAAATGCCCTTAAGGGACTTGAAATAATATCTGCCGCCTGGCGGTCGCAGATATTTTATCTTTTTCCTCGAAATTTTTTCGAGGAGAGTGGTATTCTTCTCGATTTCGTCCTTTATCTCCTCATCGGAAAGATAAATGAGACGCTTGTGGTGGTAAGTGTGGTTGCCGACTTCGGAACCCTGGGCGAATATTGCTTTCACCAGTTCCGGATATTTTCTCACCTGGGTTCCCACGAGAAAAAAAGTGGCGGTAGCGTTATATTTGGTGAGAATTTCGAGAATTTTTTTCGTGTAAAACGGATGCGGGCCATCGTCGAATGTCAGAGCCACCCATTTGTCTTTTTCGCCTGATGCATGCAAACGAATCGCAAAAGAAAAAAATAGCAAAATGATAAAACAGTAAAACAACAAAGCAATAAAACGCCAAAATAATAAAGTTGAAAAGTTAAAAAGTTTTCTTGTCTTCATAT
The DNA here is from genome assembly GCA_021161565.1 of Elusimicrobiota bacterium. GTDB lineage: Bacteria > CG03 > CG03 > CG03 > CG03 > JAGHAK01. Next base: position 9,364 of record JAGHAK010000030.1, read on the forward strand.
CGCTTTTTCAATTCAAAATTCAAATCGCCCGCCGGCCAAAAACATATATCTACATCGGCGGGCAGGCAAGTTGATAAGGGAAAATCCCCCCTCTCTTTCTCCCCCCTTCCAGGGGGGAGATTAAGTAGGGGGTTCTTTTCACCTTTTTTACTTTTTAACTTTTCATCTTTCATTTTGATTTTTCCATTTCTTATTTCCCTTGTCATTTCGAGCGATAGCGAGAAATCTTTTTTCACTTTTTACTTTTCAACTTTTCATCTTTTTCACTTTTTTTTGGCGACTTACGTCGCCCGCTACATCCCCCACCTGCGTGCAGGTGGGGGATTCATTTTTACTTTCTTTATTATCCCCGTCGTGGAGAACCCTTTTTTGTACGGGATAATTTTCACCTCGCCTCCGAGGCTTTTCACAAAGTCGGCTCCGACGACTTCCGACTCTTTCCAGTCGCCACCCTTTACAAGCACATCGGGTCTCACCCGCTTTATCAGGGCAAGAGGCGTTTTCTCCGAAAATCCGCAGACAAAATCGACAAATTTCAGGGAATCGAGAACCTCGGACCTGAATCTGAAATTATTTATCGGCCTGCCTTTCTTTATTCTCGCCACGGAACTGTTGGAATTCAAACCCACGACGAGAATATCGCCGAAACTCTTCGCTTTTTTCAGCAAATACACATGCCCAGGATGTATAATATCGAAACACCCATTGGTAAAAACAATCTTTTTCTTTCCTGCCGCTGAAAATTTTTTCAGTTTCTCCCCTATATTTTTTCTGTCACAAATCACTTTCTATAACTTCGCAAATCGAGTGAAGAATCAAAATATGCGCTTCCTGTATTCTGGAAGTCCTGGAACTTGGAACATCTATAACAATATCGCAGATTTTCTTCAATTTACCGCCTCCGCCGCCTGTGAGGGCAACGGTTCTGACGCCCAATTTTTTTGCCGCGGCAACGGCTTTCAAAACATTCTCAGAATTTCCGCTTGTGGAAATCGCCACAGCGACATCTCCCTCGCAGGCGAGTGCCTCAATCTGGCGGGAAAAAACGAATTCAAAACCAAAATCGTTGGAGGTCGCCGTCAGCATCGAGGTGTTGGTCGTCAGCGCGACTGCGCGAAGAGGCTTTCTCACTTTCTCGAACTTGCAAGCGAGTTCGGCGACAAAATGCTGGGCATCAGCAGCCGAGCCGCCGTTGCCGAAAACAATGATTTTTTTATTTTTCCCGACGCATTCCTTCAAAAGGCGAGCCGCTGAGGCAACCTCACCAAGAATCGAATAGAGTTTATCCTTAATCTCGAATGACTGTCTGAAATTCTCACTTATTATTTTTCTGGTTTTTTCCATTCATCTCCTCCAGAAAACTCGTCGAGTAGCAACCTTTCAGGAAATTCTCATTTTCGAGAATTCTCCTGTGAAGCGGGATGTTTGTGTCCACGCCCTCTATGATAAACTCGTCAAGCGCCCGCTTCATCTTCACAATCGCCTCCGAGCGGCTCGCGCCCCAAGTGATAACTTTCGCTATCAGGGAATCGTAAAAAGGCGAAATTTCGTCGCCCTGCGATATCGCAGTGTCCACTCTGACGCCGGGGCCGCCGGGAATAAAAAGTTTTCTGACAACCCCCGAAGATGGAATAAAATCTTCGTCTTCAGAATTTATCCTGCATTCGATGGCATTGTTCAAAATTGCTATATCACCCTGCCGGAGGGGAAGTTTCTCGCCGGCGGCGAGGGTAATCTGAATTTTAGCCATATCCACATCGCTTATCAGTTCCGTTATGGGATGCTCCACCTGTATCCGTGCGTTTATTTCCATAAAATAAAAGTTGTTTTTCGAAACCAGGAATTCCACGGTTCCGACCGTCGTGTAATTCAGAATTTTTGCTATCCTGATCGCGGTTTCGCCGAGTTTTTTCCGCAGTTTCGGGGTAATTTTCGGCGAGGGCGCCTCCTCGATTATTTTCTGATGATGTCTCTGAATGGAGCAGTCCCTTTCGGGGAAATAGACAACATCTCCGCCGTCGGCGGCAATCTGTATTTCTATGTGACGCGGATTTTCGATATATTTTTCGATATAAATGTCCGAATTGCCGAAAGCGCCCTGCGCTTCGGACGAGGCGATTTCAAACGCTTTCGCAAGTTCGTCCTCTTTTTCGACAATTCTCATCCCCTTTCCTCCGCCGCCGGCAGAGGCTTTTATAATCACAGGATATCTTATTGACGCGGCGATTTTTTTCGCGGATTTGACATCCTTGCAAACTGCGTGGCTTCCGGGAACAACGGGAACTCCTTTGCTCTTCAGAAGTTCTATGACCTCCGCTTTCTTTCCGGCAAGCGCGATCGTCGTAGGTGTCGGGCCGATAAAAGTTATGTTATACGATTTGCAGATTTCGGCGAAATGGTGGTTTTCCGCAAGAAAACCGTAACCGGGATGGAGCGCATCGCATTTCTTCAAAACGGCGGCGCTGATAATCTGCGAAATATTCAGATAACTTGCCGGAGCTGGCGCTGGACCCACGCAGACCCTATCATCGGCGAGGCGCACCGCTATCGAGTCTCTGTCCGCTTCCGAATACACAATCACGCTTTTTATGTTCATTTCCTTCAAAGCTCTGATGATTCTGAGCGCAATTTCGCCCCGGTTCGACACAAGAACTTTTTTAAACATTTTCCTCTATTCTGAAAAGAGTTTCGCCCCATTCGACGACATCGTTTTCTCTGCGGATTATTTGCGCGATTTTGCCCGATACGGGGGATTTTATCTCCTGCGGAATCCCGAGTGAATCTACCCATCCGAGACGGGCACCCTTTTTGACGCTGTCGCCGACATTCACAAGAGGAACATCCCCTTCGATAAAATGAAAAATTCCAACCGCGGGAGAAGAAATTTCCCTCATAGGTTTGCGGACTTCGGCGGCAGAAATTTCTTTGCCCGCGGAGGGCGAAACATTCACGGTGTCACCTATTATCTCCCCGACCGGAGATTTTTTCACGATGAGATGAATATCGCCTTTTTCGAATTCGAATTCGGTGACATCCGTGGAACCGAGAACGGAAAGGAATTCCTCGATATCGATGTCAGTTCCAAAAATAAATTCCTTTTTCTTTTTGCGGTTTTTATTCGGCCATGTTTTCTTTTTCATACTCTCTCGACATATTTGCCCGTGCGGGTGTCGACTTTTATGATGTCCCCCGTTTTGACAAAAAGAGGAACTTTTATTTCCAGCCCGTTTTTCAAAACCGCCGGTTTCTGCACATTCGAAACGGTGTCTCCTTTCACGCCCTGCTCGGTGTATTCAACCTCCACCTCAACGGAAGGAGGCAGTTCCACAGTCAGGACGGAATCATCCACTTTGACAACCATAACTTCCATACCCTCGACCAGAAATTTCATTCTGTCTGCGAGAATATCCTTCCTTATTTCGTACTGTTCGTATGTCTGTGTGTCCATAAAAACGAGATTCTCTCCGGCTTCATACAGATAACTCGCCTTGGACCTGGAAACAGCGGGCGAGGCGAATTTCTCCCCCGCGCGAAATGTTTTTTCGATTGTGGCGCCGTTTGAAAGGTCCCTGAGTTTCGTTCTCATAATCGCACCGCCCTTGCCTGGTTTGTGATGCTGGAACCAGAGAATTTCAAACAATTTATCGCCAACATAAATGTAAAGACCATTCGTAAACTGGGAAGTATCAACAGTCATAAAACTTTTGCCCCTCCGTCAATAACAAAAACATCCTCAATCCGCACACCGCCAACCCCCCTGAAATAGATTCCTGGCTCAAGAGCGAAAACCATTCCTTTGCGAAATTGTTCTTTCACGCCGCGCGAAATCGGAGGCCATTCATGGACATCAATGCCTATTCCGTGACCCGAAGAATGAAGAATATTTCCGCCAAAACCCCTTTTTTCGAGAAACTCGCGGATGACTTCGTCCGCTTTCCCTATTCTCACTCCTTCGCGGATTTCCCCCAAAGCGTGATTTCTCGCCTCCATAACCGCTTTATACGCAGATTGCAGGGGGTTTTTTATGTTAAATAATCCCTTAATCCTCGTCAAGTCGGAGCAATATCCCTTGAATTTAACGCCCATATCTATCAGAGCAATATCCCCTTTCCTGTATTTCTCCAATGTTGCGGTGTGGTGTGGACGCGAGGTGTTTTTCCCGAATGCGACAATGGGCTCAAATGAAACGCCTTCCGATGCTTTTGCGATTGAAGTTAAAATTTTTCTCAAAACCAACTCTTCGGTTTGCCCCTTTTCTATCCTGACATTCTTCAGGATTTTTTTTGAAATTTCCTGCGCTCTGGCGATTTTTCCGATTTCTTCCCTGTCTTTTATCGCCCGTATCCGCGAAAAAAAATTACCAGCAGGCACAATTTTTTTTATCCCGTCGAAAGATTCGATCCATTTGAGTTTTTCGTACGAAATTTTCTGCGGCTCCACAACAAGGGACCGCGTCCTGATTTTAGCCAGTTCCCTCAGGGGTTTTGCGCCTGGAAAAATTTCTTCGAACATCGGATTGGCAAAAACAATCGTCCTGCCATTCTGAAACAGGAGGGCGCAGGAAGAAACCCGCGTGCCAGTAAAATAAAAAATGTCACTTTCGGAAACGGTTAAAGCCGCTTCAACTCGCTGCTTTTCAAGAAACTCGAAAACCCGACGGCAACGCCTCGCTATCACGGCTTATATTTTTCCCGAAACTGCCCTTATAGCCAGAAGATACGAATCCGCGCCGAACCCCGCGATTTGTCCCCTGCAGGCTCCGGCGGTTAGAGAAAGGGACCGAAACGCCTCCCTCGAATAAACATTTGAAATATGAACTTCAACAACCGGAATTTCAACCGCCTCAATCGCATCCCTTATCGCCACTGAAGTGTGGGTATACGCCGCCGGATTTATCACAATTCCGTCAAAAACTCCGTCGGCTTTGCCGATTTCGGAAACAATTTCTCCTTCGGAAGAACTCTGGAAAAATTCCACATCCACTCCGATTTTTCTGGCGAATTTCTCTATTTTCTCATTTATCTGCTTCAACGTCTCGCTTCCGTAAACCGAAGGGTCTCTTTTGCCGAGACGGTCAAGATTGGGTCCATTTATGACAAGAATGTTCATTTAGCCTCCTCCGCATTCGTGCGTTTTTTTTATTATACAAAATTTTATCTGATCCGCTATTTCAAGAGAACTCCTGCCAAAGCAGTTAATTTTTACGACTTCTCTCTTTCGCCACCAGATTTCCTGCTTTCTGACAAGTTCTCGGGTTCTCGCCTTTATTTTTTCCACCGCTTCCCAAAATGCTATTTTGCCTGTCAGATAATCAACCATCTCCCTGTATCCGATAGAATTGAAAGCGGGAGCGGATGCGGACACACCTCTCTTCAAAATGCCTTTCACCTCTCTTAAAAGCCCTCTTTTTATCATATCATCGACTCTGCGGTTAGTTCTTTCATAGAGAATTTCCCTCGGCAGAGAAAGATAAAAAATTGTTAGAGGCAGACCCTGAATATAACTTTCCTCAAGCGCTTTTGACGGCGGGCGCCCCGCAACCAGAAAAATCTCAACCGCGCGCATAACCCTCACCCTGTTGCGCCTGTCGATTTTTCCGTACATTTCAGGATCGATTTTCTTCAGCATCGCAAGGAGCCGTTCCAAACTCTTTCCGGAAAGTTCCCTTCTGATTTCTGGAGACGATTTTATTTTAGAAATACCCTCTTTAAGAGCGGTAATGTAAAGCCCCGTGCCGCCGCAGACAATCGGAACCTTCCCTTGTTTCTCTATTTTCGCTATGAACCTGCCTGCTTTTTCGACGAACTCTCCCGCCGTGAACTGCTTTTCGGGCGGATTTATCCCGACAAGGTGATGGCGGACTTCTCTCCTTTCACGCAGGGTCGGCTTTGATGTCCCTATGTTAAAATATCTGTAAACACTCTGCGAGTCGGCGTTTATTATTTCTCCGTTTATTTTTTTCGCAAGTGCGACCGCAACGCGCGTTTTGCCAACGCCGGTGGGTCCCGTTACAGCCGGAATCATTTTCAGTCAAACCGAAGATCTTTCCTGATTTTGAAGTAGTCTTCTTCCATCCCGCTCTGCGAAGTAGCGAAAAAATCCGATTTGTCCAACACTTCGATGACCTCCGCGCGGGAGAGCTTGTTGCCTTTTCGCCGACAAATTTTTTTAACCGTGTTATACGCCAGAACAAAAGGAATAACACAGAAAAGCCTGACGGAAATCTCAGAGGCAGGC